>CATLBO010000016.1 GCA_949879025.1 uncultured Hungatella sp.
GCGCACTTCCTTATTATAATTTGTCAGCACCAAGGAGGGTGGTGACCTGCGTGCGCATCAGCGCACTTCCTTATTATAATTTGTCAGCACCAAGGAGGGTGGTGACCTGCATGCGCATCAGCGCACTTCCTTATTATAATTTGTCAGCACCAAGGAGGGTGGTGACCTGCGTGCGCATCAGCGCACTTCCTTATTATACCATAAAAGCAGGGGGAAAACATATGGATTTTTACGGATTTTATACGGGGACAGAATTTGAGGCATACAAATACCTGGGTGCCCACAGCCAGGCAGCCGGCATGGTGTTCCGTACATTTGCCCCAGGTGCCAGAAGCGTTGAGGTAATTGGGGAGTTTAACAGCTGGCAGGGAAGCGGGATGAAAAAGATCTATGACGGAAATTTCTGGGAATGCCTGATTCCAGATGCAAAACCAGGGCAGATGTACAAATACCGGATTACCGGAGCAGATGGCAGCTGCCGCGATCATGCGGACCCTTACGGATTTGCTATGGAGCTGCGTCCGCATACAGCCACATTTACCTGTGAAGAGGAAGCATTCGATTTTGGTGACGCCCCATGGATGAAAAAAAGAGGCGTAGGAAAGGATAAGCCTTTCAACATTTATGAGGTTCACGCCGGCTCATGGAAACGCCCTTCCGATGAACCAGAGGACTGGTATAATTATGAAGAACTGGGGGAAAAGCTGGTTCCTTATTTAAAGGAACAGGGGTATAACTTTGTGGAAATAATGCCTCTTGCGGAACATCCCAGTGATGAATCCTGGGGATATCAGATTACCGGTTTTTTCAGTCCTACGTCCAGATACGGGACTCCGAAGCAGCTGAAGAATATGGTTAAACTGCTTCACAGCCATGACATAGGGGTTATTATGGATTTTGTACCTGTGCATTTTGCGGTAGATGACTACGCCCTCTGGAATTACGATGGTACTGCCCTTTATGAATATCCAAACCAGGACGTAGGAAAGAGTGAATGGGGAAGCTGTAATTTTATGCATTCCAGGGGAGAAGTAAGAAGTTTTCTGCAGTCAGCCGCCAACTACTGGCTGACGGAGTTTCATTTTGACGGACTGCGGATGGATGCTATCAGCAACATGATTTATTGGCAGGGTAATCCGGCAAGAGGCGAGAATAAAGGAGCTGTTCTGTTTTTGCAGAATTTAAACCAGGGGCTGAAAAAGAGGCATCCTTCTTCCGTGCTGATTGCGGAAGACTCTACGGCCCGGCCGGATATTACAAAGGCAGTCTCAGAGGGAGGCCTTGGATTTGATTATAAATGGGATATGGGATGGATGAACGATACTCTTTCATATTTTCAGTCATCGCCGGAACAGAGAGTGGAGCGGTACCACAGGCTGACATTTTCCATGCAGTATTATTACCAGGAAAATTATCTGCTTCCTCTGTCCCATGATGAGAATGTCCACGGAAAGGCTACTATTCTTCAGAAGATGAACGGGGACTATGAAGGGAAATTTCCACAGGCCCGGGCTTTTTATCTTTATATGTATGGGCACCCAGGCAAAAAACTGAACTTTATGGGAAATGAACTGGGACAGATGAGGGAATGGAATGAGAAAAGGGAACAGGACTGGGATATTTTGAAATATCCTGTTCATGATGCATTCTTCAGGTTTATGAGGGATCTGAACCAATTGTACTTAAAGAATCCTGCATTCTGGCAGAAGGATTATGAGCAGGATGGATTTCAATGGCTGGACTGTCATCAGGAATCCCGATGTATCTATGCATTTGAGCGAAAGGGACAGAAACAAAGGATTGTGTTCGTCTTCAACTTTTCAGGTACAGAACAGAACTCTTATACAGTAAAAGTACCAGGGGCGCACAGGCTGGAGCTTCTGATGGATACAGACAGGGACATTTATGGAGGAAACAGAATGGGGCTTGAAAACAGCACAGAGAAAAACATTGCACTGGTTTCCGAGGCGGCAGATTTGTCACTGGCGCCGTTTTCAGGACAGTGCTATTTGGCAGAATAAAAAACAAGGTTCTCCTATCTTTCCGATTAAAAATGGTGTATACTGTCTATATAAGCAATGGGCGAAATAAAAATCACAAGGAGGGGTATGCTATGGGAGAGATGTTTTCATCATTTGACGGCACAAAACTGTATCTGAATAAGGAGATACCAGAGAATCCGAAAGCAGCACTGGTGATTGTTCATGGGCTGTGTGAGCACCAGGGACGTTATGATTATCTGGCTGATATTTTCCATAAGGCGCAAATTGCCACCTATCGGTTTGACCATCGGGGCCATGGACGTTCAGAAGGCGAACGGACTTTTTATGAGGATTTTAATGAACTGTTAGATGATACCAATGTAGTGGTGGATATGGCTATTGCAGAGAACCCGGACATTCCCGTATTTTTAATGGGGCACAGTATGGGGGGCTTTACGGTAGCTTTGTACGGAGCTAAATATCCGGATAAGAAGCTGAAGGGCATTGTTACCAGCGGTGCGCTGACTCATGATATCGGAGGCCTGATTACAGGCGTTCCAAAAGGCCTGGATACTCATACCCAGCTGCCCAATGAGCTTGGCAGCGGTGTCTGCTCTGTGGCTGAGGTGGTAGACTGGTATGGAAAAGATCCATATAATACGAAGACATTTACCACCGGCTTATGCTATGCCATCTGTGCAGGCCTTGACTGGTTCAAAGAAAAGGAAAAGGGCTTCAATTATCCTGTGCTAATGCTCCATGGAGAGAAAGACGGCCTGGTAAGTGTAAAGGATACATTTGAGTTCTTTGAACATGCGGCTTCCAGCGATAAACAGATGAAAGTTTATGGGAACCTGTTCCATGAGATTTTTAATGAATACTGCAGGGATGAGGTCATTGGAGATGCACTTTCCTGGATAGAGAAGCGGATTTAATGATATAAAATGTGAAAAAGCAAAATTAAAAAAGAAAAAGAGTACACAGGCATATGCGGAGCAAACCCGGCATATGCCTGTTTGGCTTTCCTGTTTACACTAAGACGCTGATTTAGGGATTTTAAATAAGATTAAGACAGCAGCTCCTTTAACAGGGCGGCAAAATCTAAATCATCTTTGGTCAGTTTTATATTGGAAGCCAGCTCCCTTCCATCTGGTGCTGTTACTTTGAATTCAATGACAGTTCCCTCTGCCAGGCTGGTTTTGTAAACAGCTTTCCAGAACTTGAAGAATTTGGGATGTGCATTGGTAAAGCACTCCCAAAGAGGCTTCAGCTTCATTAAGGACATGGGATTTAAAGACATATGGATGGGCGCTCCTTTCTGCATACAGGCTTGTTCCGTTTACTATATTATCATATGATGCATACTGGATCAATGAATTTAAAAACAATTTCCAGTCATGCTGCAGTACTAGGAAACTGGTTGTTTATTTGTCTGAGTCTGGTAATTTCCTGGAGATTATATTATAATATTTCTGTAAGTCATCGGCAAAAGGAATATGAAAAGGAAGTGTAAAATATGTTTTTTATTTTTGGAATAAATTCCGGACAAAAGGAATTGTCTTCTGATCAGCTAGTTATCTGCAATATCTGCGGCGGCTACGGCAGGTACCAGGTTTTCATGACCTATACCAGCCTAAGCTTATTTTTTATCCCGGTGCTGAAATGGGGGAGAAGTTATTACGTGAAAATGTCTTGTTGCGGAAGCATATATCAGTTAAATGCTGATGTCGGAAAGCATATGGCTGCAGGAGAAAAAGCAGAGATCAGCCAATCAGATTTAACCCTTGTAAAATCAGGAAGAAGAGAGCAGTGGAATGCATTGACCGGAAAGAGACGATGCTGCAGAAATTGCGGGTATGAGACAGAAGAAGACTTTGCATATTGCCCTAAATGCGGCGGCAGACTGGGGGAGGAATGAGCGGACAGAGTAAAAGCGCTGAGATGATAAGGAAGAGACAGAGAGCCAAAAGGAAGGCAGCAGTGTTTCTGGCGGCAATTTTAGGAGCAGCAGTGCCAAAGGCAGGACGGGTTACGGCAGCAGAGGCAGCAGCTTTGGAGAATACAGCACAGGCAGATGCAATTGTCCGTTCTCATGGGGCTCTCCAGGTGGACGGTGCCAATCTGTCAGATGCCAATGGAGAACCATATCAGTTATTCGGCATGTCTACTCACGGAATTGCCTGGTTCCCACAGTATGTGAATAAGGAAACATTCTGCACCCTGCGGGATGATTGGGGAAGCAACTGCATACGCCTGGCTATGTATACAGATGAATATGGAGGATACTGCAGCAGCGGAAATAAGGAAGAACTGAAAAAGACCGTGGAAAACGGAGTATCCTATGCAACAGAACTTGGGATGTATGTTATTGTAGACTGGCATGTGCTGAATGACAGAGATCCCAATATACATAAGGCAGAAGCTGCTGCTTTTTTTGATGAGATGGCGGCTATATGGAAGAATCATGATAATGTAATATATGAGATCTGCAATGAGCCCAATTCAGGCGTCGGATGGGAAGAAATAAAAGCCTATGCCAATGAAATTATCCCGATTATCCGCAGGCATAATAAGGATGCAGTGGTCATTGTGGGAACGCCATCATGGAGCCAGGACATAGACCAGGCATTGAAAAACCCCCTTGATTTTGACAATGTGATGTATGCTCTCCATTTTTATGCAGGAACTCACACAGACTGGCTTCGAAAAAGGGCGGAGGAATGTATAAAACAGGGGCTTCCTGTGTTCGTCAGTGAGTTTGGCATGTGTGACGCTTCGGGAAACGGAGCCAATGATTTCATACAGACAGAAAAGTGGATGGAACTGATCGACAAATATAATCTAAGCTACTGCTGCTGGAATCTGGCTAACAAAAATGAGAAAAGCAGTGTGCTGAAACCGGAATGTACGAAAATTTCCCAATGGAACGAGACAGATTTAAGCGAGTCCGGCCAGTGGATTCGGAACAGGTTCAGAAGTGAAAACACGGGGCCAAATAGAAATTTAACGAATGAAAATTTGAAAAAATGAATAATTATTCAAAAAATCTATTGACGAAAGTCTAAATAGTCCATATGATTATAGAGAAAACGTTTACAAGGGGAGAGATCGATGAATTTTGGTTTTTTAAGTTTACTACCGCCAGTTGTGGCTGTAGTTATGGCAATTAAGAGCAAAAATGTCATTTTGTCACTGTTTTGCGGAGGATTTGTGGGAACCTTGATTTTTGCCGGAGGGAATCCCTTTTTGGCTACAAAGTCAATTATTGGAGATTATTTTTTTGTGCAGCTTACAGATTCCTATAATGCAGGAGTAATTGTATTGGTAATCTTTATCGGAGGGTTTATTAAACTTATGGAGAAATCCGGCGGTGCCCAGGCTTTCAGCAAAAGTGTGTATAAATATGTAAATACTAAACTGAAGGCTCAGCTTTGTGCCTGGATGGGAGGAATTTTAATTTTCTTTTCTGATTTGGGAACGCCTCTTTTAGTAGGCCCGGTTTTTAGGCCGCTGTTCGATAAACTGAAAATTTCCAGAGAAAAGCTGGCATGGATTCTGGATTCCACCTCTTCTCCTGTAGCTATCCTGATTCCGTTTATTGGCTGGGGCGTATATATCATGGGGCTGATTCAGGCAGAATTTGAAAATTTAGGGATAACCCAGTCAGACTACAGTACTTTTATAGAGGCGATTCCGTTTCAGATTTATGCCATTTTGGCGATTATTATGATCCCCCTTGTGGCTTTTACAAAGAAGGACTTTTCCCAGATGAAGAAAGCGGAGGCGGAGGCAGGCCTGCGGGAATATTCCTTTGAGGAGGAACTTCAGGGCCAGATCCAAAAAGGCGGAAAGGTTTATGGAACAGCCAACGCAAGGCCGGCTATGGTGATTGTTCCCATTGTCGTGGTGTTTGCAACTCTTTTTATTACTTTGGCGCCGCTGGGATTCCCCTTTAAAAAGGTGGACGGAAATGCATTCCGGGTGGCTCTGACCATGGGATATTTTTACGGAGCCCTTGTTTTGATGGCATTTATCGGCGTCTATAAAGTGAAGACATTCCGTGATACGTTTAAGATCTACGTAGACGGTATGAAAGGAATGACGGATGTGGCAGTGACGCTGGTGCTTGCCTGGTCTCTTGGCAGCATGATAAGCGCTCTTGGAACGGCAGATTTTATTGTAAATGGGTTAAAGAATATGAATTTTTCTGCCGGCCTGGTACCGGCGGCTATCTTTATCTTTGGGGCATTTGTATCATTTTCTACAGGAAGCTCCTGGGGAACCTTTGCCATTATGATGCCGCTTGCCATTCCCATGGCTCATGCCTTTGCCATTCCCTATGCTATTGCCATTGGTGCGGTTCTGTCAGGAGGCCTGTTTGGTGACCATTGTTCTCCGATTTCAGATACTACTATTCTGTCTTCCACAGGAGCGGAGTGTGATTTAGTTGATCATGTGAAGACGCAGCTTCCCTATGCCTGTGTCAACGGTATTATTGCATTTGCAGCGTTTATTTTTGCAGGCTTTACCAAAAGCCCGCTGGCAGCGGCCCTGGCAGCAGGGCTTCTGCTGGCGGTGATGATGGTGTGGGGAAAGAAAGAGGAGAAGATGCCGGTATAAGAAGATGCCGCTGGAAGGAGAACATATGAAACTTTTGGAAGAACGTATCAGGCAGGAGGGCGTGGTAAAAGACAATGATGTACTGAAGGTAGACAGGTTTTTGAACCATCAGATGGATGTGAACCTGTTTATGGAAATGGGGAAAGAGTTTAAGCGGCTGTTTGGGAATGAGAAAGTAAGCAGGATACTGACCATTGAGGCATCCGGCATAGGAATTGCCTGCGTGGCAGCTCAAAGCTTCGGGGTGCCAGTGGTTTTTGCGAAGAAGAACAAGACGAAGAATATTTCAGGAGATGTATATACAACTCAGGTGGAGTCTTTTACGCATGGAAAGAGCTATGAGATTATGGTTTCCAGAGAATTTTTAAAGCCTCAGGACAGAGTGCTGCTGATCGACGACTTTTTAGCAAACGGAGCCGCCCTTATGGGGCTTATTACATTGGTGAGACAGGCAGGAGCTACTGTGGCAGGGGCGGGGATCTGCATAGAAAAGGCATTTCAGCCGGGAGGAAAGAGGATACGGGAGCTGGGCATAAGAGTGGAATCCCTGGCCAGAATCGAGAGTATGAGCCAGGAAGGCGGCATAAAATTTATTGACATGCCGTAGAAATGTGGTATACTTTGATAAATTAAATATGTGACATTCAGGTGTCAGAACAATGCTTGGAATTGAAAGCGTTGGTTTTGGTGAAAAGGGAAACAGGTGAAAATCCTGTACGAACTCGTCACCGTAATTAGGGAGCAGAAGCCGATATATCACTGGGAGACTGGGAAGATGGCTGATGTGACGATCTATAAGCCGGGAGACCTGCCTGAATGTAGTACGGAAACGTTTGTTTCAGACCACGAGTAAATTGGTTGTACGTGCTGAGTTTGCAGAACAGAACATGCTTTTGACAGTTTATTCTGCAGATTTATTTGTGCATGAAACCCTTTATCGGCTGCGTAGGTTGAACGGCGGCTGGTGAAAGGGTTTTTTGTATTAAGAAAGCTGCAAAAAAGAAGAGGAGGAGACATGAAGAAACAGTTAAAGGCATTGCTAATGGGATTTTTAACGGGGGCACTGTGCATGGCAGGGTGTAAAAGCGAGGCGGCTTCAGAGAAAGCGGATGGAGGAGGCAATACGGCCATTTTAGTAGTGAGTTTTGGAACCAGCTATAATGACAACAGAAAAGTTACCATTGAGGCTATTGAGGACGCAATTGGAAAGGCATGCCCGGACTATCAGGTGCGCAGGGCGTTTACCAGCCAGATTATTATTGACAAGCTGAAAGAAAGGGATGGGCTGATCATTGACAATGTTGAGGAGGCGCTGGACAAGGCGGAAAAGGATGGAATCACTAATCTGGTGGTGCAGCCTACACATTTGATGGATGGATATGAATATACGGATTTGGCACATGCCCTGAAAAATTATGAGGGCAGATTTGACAAAGTTGTATTGGGGGAACCGCTGCTTTCCAGCAGCGAGGATTTTGATGAGGTGATGAAAGCTGTTACGGAGAAGACATCATCTTATGATGACGGGGAGACGGCTGTCTGCTTTATGGGACATGGGACAGAGGCTGACTCCAACAGGGTTTATGCCGATATGCAGGACAGGCTGACGGCGGAAGGGTATGGAAATTATTATATCGGAACTGTGGAGGCAGAGCCGACGCTGGATGATGTTTTGGCCCTGTTAAAGGAAAAAGGGATCTACAAAAGGGTGGTTCTTGAACCTTTGATGGTAGTTGCAGGAGATCATGCCAACAATGACATGGCAGGAGATGAGAAGGACTCGTGGAAGACTATTTTGGAAAATGAAGGGTATGAGGTGGAGTGTGTCCTTGAAGGGCTTGGCCAGATTCCGGCTATTCAGGATATCTATGTAAAACATGTCCTGGCAGCAGTTGAACAGATGAAAAAGTAGTTCGTTTAGGGGGCATCAGACAGAAAATGGAAAAAGTATTCAAGGGCAGCTTGTTTTTACTGGCTTTCATAATCAGCGTACTGACGGCACCAGAAAAATGCTATGGGGAAGAGACGGAACCAGGCCTGTCTCCTGTTTATGGGAAAGATATAAAGGACGGAAGTTATCAGGTTGAGGTGGAATCCAGTTCGTCCATGTTCCGTGTTGTTAAGGCAGAGCTGACCGTTGAGAAGGGAAGTATAAAAGCAGATATTACTTTAAGCGGAACAGGCTATCTAAAACTGTTTATGGGGAAAGGGCAGGAGGCTTTAAAGGCTGGGGAGGACAGCTATATTCCCTATGAGGAGGATGAAAGCGGGGCTTATACATATACCATACCCATTGAAGCACTGAACGCAAAGTTTCCGTGCGCTGCATACAGCAAGAGAAAAGAAACATGGTATGATCGGCAGCTTGTGATATGGTCTTCTTCTCTGCCGAAGGAGGCTTTTACAGGAGAAGCACAGGAAATGGCTAAGCCGGCGCCGGTTCTCATAGAGAAAGATACTGGAGAGTATACAGCCGAGGTTTCTTTGAAAGGAGGAACCGGAAGGGCCGGAATTGTTTCTCCGGCGCATATCCATGTGGAGGACGGTTCTGTCAGTGCATTGATTCAATGGAACAGCCCCAATTTTGATTATATGATTGTCAATGGGCAAAAGTATCTGCCAGTTAATTCCGGAAACGGAGAATATTCCGTGTTTGAGATTCCGGTTTTGGCATGGGATGCGGAGATGAATGTGACTGCGGATACCGTTGCCATGAACAGTCCTCATGAGATTGAGTATATATTGATATTCCATTCAGATACCCTGCAAAAAGAAAAAAGCGGTTCCAGAGGATTGGCTGCAGCAGTTATTTCTGCTGCAGCAGTTGGAGCAGGATGGTTGATTATATACAGGGGCAGAAGAAAGGCAAGGAATGCTTAAAGGCAGGAGAATACGGTGTTTATTGGCAGCAGTTATTTTGGGAGTAAGCATGCCTGCAGGATGTGGCAGCCAGACTGGCCATAAAGGAAAGGACCAGGCGTATTTTGACCAGAAGGAAAGAGGCCAAGGGATTAGCAAAATGCTTTCTTATACAGAGAGCATGGATCTGCAGTTTGCCTGCAGGTTTGCTGTGGATTATTATGAAGACGGATATGCTCTGATTTTGACGGAAAATGGGAAGCGCTATCTGGTGGTGCCGGAAGACGGAGAGGCGCCGGAGGACTTAGACCAGGAGATTACAGTGTTGAGACGTCCGCTGAATAACATTTATCTGGTGGCAACGGCGGCAATGGATATGTTCTGCCAGTTGGACGGACTGGATTTTGTTGGGTTTTCCGGACAGAAATCTGATGGATGGGCCATGGAAGAGGTTCGACAGGAGATGGAAAAAGGGAACATTTTATATGCGGGAAAATATGATTCGCCGGATTATGAACGAATTGTATCTGGGGGATGCTCCCTTGCTGTTGAAAATAATATGATTACCCATTGTCCAGAAGTGGCCGAGAAGCTGGAAAGCTTCGGAATACCGGTACTAATTGATTCTTCCAGCTATGAGAGCCATCCTCTTGGACGAGTGGAATGGATAAAGCTGTACGGCGTTTTGCTGGGCAGGCAAGAGGCGGCGTCAGCAGCTTTTGATAGACAGGTTAAGGCCTTTAAACGTGTTGCAGATATGGAAGCATCAGGAAAGACAGCGGCATTTTTTTATATTACGGCAAATGGCATGGTCAGTGTCAGGACGGCCTCAGATTATGTACCTGCATTGATTAGGCTGGCCGGAGGAAGGTATGTGCCGGATGTGGATGAGAAGGAAAGCAGACGTTCTACGATGGTCATGCAGATGGAGGAATTTTATCTTGCCGCCAAAGATGCGGACTATTTGGTCTATAACAGCACCATAGACGGGGAATTAGAATCTATAGAGGAACTGATTATGAAAGAAAATCTGCTGGGAGATTTTAAGGCGGTACAGGAAGGCAATGTATGGTGTACTGACAGGGATTTATATCAGCAGTCCATGTCAGCAGGGCTGATGATGGAAGATATCCATAGGATGTTGTCAGGGGATGCAGACCGGCAGAAAGAGATACAGTGTTTGTATCAGCTTAAATAGGAGGGGCAAATGCTGGAAAACAGGAAAACAGCCCGCTGCAGTATGGCATTGACTTTTCTCGGTGTGGGAAGCCTGATGCTTCTTTTCTGCAATATTATATTCGGAAGCATTTCCATTCCTGCCCGGGAATTTGGAAGTTTTTTGGCAGGGGGCAGGATGGATGAGACTTACAGGCGCATTATTATGGAGATTCGTTTTCCCAGGGCTGCGGCCGCATTCTGGCTTGGCGGGGCGCTGGCATTATCCGGTTATCTTTTGCAGACTTTTTTTCGCAATCCCATAGCAGGGCCTTTTGTGCTGGGAATCTCATCAGGTTCAAAGCTTGCAGTGGCGCTGGTTATGATCTTTTTTCTTGGGAAGTCCATAAGGGTAAGTTCCGGTGCATTGATTGCGGCGGCATTTGCAGGTGCGCTGCTTTCTATGGGGGTGGTTCTTTTAATGTCAAAAAAAGTGGACAGTATGGCTTTGCTGGTTATCAGCGGCGTGATGATTGGATATATTTGCTCTGCTATAACGGACTTTATTGTGACTTTTGCAGATGATGCGGATATTGTGAATCTGCACAGCTGGTCCCAGGGCAGCTTTTCTGGAATGAATTGGGACCATGTGGCAGCTATGGCGGCAGTGCTGTCTGTGTCGGTTTTGATTATCTTTTGTTTGGCAAAGCCTATAAGCGCATATGAACTGGGGCAATCTTATGCGGAGAACATGGGCGTAAATACCGTTAAGCTGCAGATTCTTCTGGTTATACTTTCCAGTATTCTTTCTGCCTGCGTGGTGGCTTTTGCAGGCCCCATCTCATTTGTAGGAATTGCAGTTCCGCACCTTGTTAAGAGACTGGCGGATACTAGCAGGCCCCTTTGGATGATACCGGCAAGCTTTCTGGGAGGCAGTATGTTCTGCCTTGGCTGTGACCTTATAGCCAGAATTTCATTTGCGCCTGTAGAGCTTGGCATCAGCACGGTAACGGCTGTTTTTGGGGCGCCGGTGGTACTTTGGATCATGGCAGGAAGGAGAATGGGGACATGAAAAATTATTATTTTCAGGCAGAACATTTATGGGCGGGCTACAACAGGAAACCCATTGTTAGAGAGCTGGAGTTTAGGCTTCCCAAGGGAGAGATTTTAAGTCTGATCGGCCCCAACGGAGCGGGAAAATCTACGGTTTTAAAAAGCATTGCGGGACAGCTTGGACTTATAGAAGGAGTTGTTTATCTGGGAGAGGACAGCTTGTCAGAACTTGGCAGAAAGCAACTGGCAAAGAGAATGTCGGTGTTGTTTACAGAGAAACCAAAGGGGGAGATGATGACCTGCAGAGATATGGTGGCTACAGGAAGATACCCCTATACAGGGCGGTTCGGGGTGCTTTCCCCAAAAGATATGTGTATTGTGGATGAAGCACTGGAAATGGTGCATATAGCGGGGATGGCGGAACTGGATTTTAATAAGGCCAGCGATGGGCAGAAACAAAGGGTGATGCTTGCAAGGGCCATGTGCCAGGAACCGGAGATTGTAATACTGGATGAGCCTACGTCGTATCTGGATGTAAAACATAAACTGGAATTTCTGTCTGTCCTGCAGGACATGAAGGAAAAGAAAGGGCTTACAGTAATTATGTCCCTTCATGAGCTGGAACTGGCAAAAAGAATTTCCGACAAGGTTCTTTGCCTCAAAGACGGATACGCAGGGAAATATGGGACGCCAGAGGAGATTTTCAGTCACGGATACATAGAGGAGCTTTTTGACATCAGAGAGGGAAGCTTTGACCAGGAAAGCGGAAGCGTGGAATTGCGGCGTCCAAAAGGCAGGGCGGATCTGTTTGTGATTGCCGGAGGAGGACAAGGAAGGGACATTTATTACAGACTGCAGAGAGAAGGCAGACCCTTTGCTACAGGAATTCTTTATGATAATGATTTGGACTATCCTGCGGCCAGATCGCTGGCCGCACAAGTCATTGGGACAAAAGCATTTGAAACGGTCGAAGAAGGCACTATCTGTAGGGCCAGGCAGATAATGGATGCCTGCGGCCAGGTAATTTGCTGCAGGGAAAACATAGGAAGCCTGGATTTGGCCAACCGGGAGCTGATGGAATATGCTAGGGAGAAGGGAATGTATGTCAAAGGTTATTATGGTTCAGGGAACTATGTCAGGTGCGGGAAAGAGCCTTCTTGTGGCTGGGCTGTGCAGGATTATGAGCCAGGACGGGTATCGGACGGCTCCCTTTAAATCCCAGAATATGGCGCTTAATTCTTATGTTACAAGAGATGGGCTTGAGATGGGAAGGGCGCAGGCAATGCAGGCAGAGGCAGCAGGAATAAAGCCCCGGGTATGCATGAATCCGATTCTGCTGAAGCCGACAGATCATACAGGCTCCCAGGTCATTGTAAATGGGCAGATTCTTAGAAATATGAGTGCAAAGGAATATTTTTCCTATAGGAAAAAGCTGATTCCGGATATAAAGAAGGCCTTTTCCATATTAGAAAAGGATGCGGATGTAATTATCATAGAAGGAGCCGGCAGTCCAGCGGAGATAAATCTGCGGAAACATGATATTGTGAACATGGGATTGGCTCAGATGGTAGATGCGCCGGTGCTCCTTGTAGGTGACATTGACAGAGGAGGCGTGTTTGCACAGCTTTTGGGGACTCTTATGCTGCTTTCCCAAGAGGAGAGAAGACGGATAAAAGGCCTGATTATTAATAAGTTCCGGGGGGATAAGTCGCTTCTGGACCCGGGGATTGAAATGTTGGAAGAAAAGGGAGGAATTTCGGTAACAGGGGTGATTCCCTACATGGATATTTCTCTGGAGGATGAGGACAGCCTGACAGAACGATTTGAGAAAAAGAAAAGAGGCCTTATTGATATTGCGGTAATCCGGTATCCGCGAATTTCCAATTTTACCGATTTTAATATTTTTGAACAAATACCAGGTGCAGCTGTCCGATATGTGGCTTCAGCAGATAGACTGCTGCAGCCGGATATAATATTTCTGCCAGGCAGCAAGAATACCATGAAAGATTTAGCCTGGATGCGAAGCGGCGGATTGGAGGACGCAGTGAAAGCCATGGCAGGAAAAGTACCAATCTGCGGTATCTGCGGAGGCTACCAGATGATGGGACAATGGATTTCTGATCCGGAAACCTGGGAGGCAGGAGGAAGTATGAGAGGAATGGGGCTCCTTCCTGTTAAAACAAAGTTGCAGAAAGAAAAGGTATGCAGGCAGGTTTGCGGAAAGATCACAAAAACAGAAGGGATATTCTCCGGGATTACCGGGCTGGAGTATGCAGGATACGAGATACATATGGGACGGACAATGCTGATGGAGGGAGAAGGAACAAAAGGAAATGAGGCCTTTGTTTCTGGCAGGCAAAAGGACGTGTATGGAACTTATATTCATGGGATATTTGACAGAAGCGGCATAGCTTCTGCTATTGTGAAAGCATTGGCAGAGAGAAAAGGAGCAAAGATAAAGGGAGAAGGTTTTGATAATTATATGGATTTTAAGAATAAGCAGTATGATAGGCTGGCGGATACTTTAAGACAGCATCTGAATATGGAGGAGATTTATGGAATGCTGGAAGAAAGTCATTTGCAATAGCCATACAGAGGAGGAACTGAAAAGGCTGCGTGTAGATGTTCCAGACAATGGGATATATAAAAAGGTGCTGAAAAACTGGGACAGCATAGCCAAACCTCTTGATGGGATGGGACGGTTTGAAATACTGACTGCACAGATAGGCGCTGCAGCCGGCACAGATGACATCTGCATTTCCAGAAAGGCTGTTATTGTCATGTGTTCGGATAATGGAATTGTAGAAGAAGGAATCAGCCAGTCAGGGCAGGAGATTACGGCGTTGGTGGCACGTCAGATAGCCATGGGGAATTCTTCAGTGGGAAAAATGGCGGCAGCAATAGGAGCAGATGTGATACCCATAGATATGGGCATTAACCAGAAGGAATCTGTTCCTGGAGTTCTTAACAGAAGAATACGCCGGGGAACAAGAAATTTCAGAAAAGAGCCTGCCATGACTCGGGAAGAAGCTGTCAGGGCAGTGTTTACAGGGATACAGACAGTGTGGGAATGTAAAGAAAAGGGGTATGACATTCTGGCCACGGGTGAAATGGGGATTGGAAATACCACTACAAGCAGTGCCGTGGCTGCTGCGTTGCTTAACTGCAGTGCAAAAACGGTTGTGGGGAGAGGCGCAGGTTTAAGCGATGAAAAGCTGGCCCATAAGCAGCTGATTATTGAGGATGCTATAGATAAATATCAACTGACAGGGGCAGAGCCTTTAAAAGTGCTGGAATCTGTGGGAGGCTATGATATTGCAGGACTTGCAGGCGTGTGCATCGGCGGCGGACTGTACCATATGCCAGTGGTTTTGGATGGGGTAATCAGCATGACGGCTGCGCTGCTTGCCCAGCGGCTGGTTCCGGGAACCGTCAGATATCTGATACCATCTCATAAAGGGAAAGAACCGGCAGTGAAAAGAATCATGGAGGAGCTGAAGCTGGAGCCTGTTATTGATGGAGGTATGGCATTGGGGGAAGGGACAGGGGCAGTCATGATGCTGGATCTGCTGGATTTGGCATTGAAGATCTATAATGGAAGAAACACGTTTTCAGATATTCAGATAGAACCATATGAAAGGTATTCAGACAGATGATGATTCTGATTATAGGGGGCAGCGGAAGCGGAAAATCTTCCTATGGGGAGCAGACAGCGGTTTCTCTTTCAGCAGGAAAGGACTTCAAAAAGTATTACATTGCTGCTATGAAGATATTTGATGGTGAGGGGCAGAAAAAAGCAGAAAGACACAGGGCATTAAGAAGCGGGAAAGGTTTTATTACCATTGAGCAGCCTGTGGATTTTTTCAGGGTTCTGGAGAAGATGGAAGAAGGAAACAGAACTTTACTGCTGGAGTGCATATCCAACCTTGCGGCTAATGAGATGTTTTCTGGGGAAGTGCCTAAGCCGCCAATGGAAACAGCAGAAAAAATCATTGGGGAAATACAGAAGGTACAAAGACAGGTAACCCATTTGATTGTGGTAAGCAATAATGTATTTGAGGACGGAATTGCTTATGAAAAGACTGTTATGGAATATATACAGGCAATGGGACGGATTAATCAGAAGCTGGCTTCCATGGCAGACAGAGTGGTGGAGGTTGCAGCCGGAATCCCTATAACTGTGAAACAGGAGGACAGCAGGATATGCAGGTTTTGAAATCTTTTTTCATAGCATTTGCCCTGTACTCCCAAATCCCCGTTCTTCGGTTTCCATGGAAAGAGGAGGACATGAAATACACGTTTTGTTTTTTTCCATGGATAGGGGCGGTTATTGGGGGATGCGTCTATATTTGGAACCGCTTGTGCGGAATATGGGGCATTGGAAATGGTGCCCGAACGGCAGTGGGGATAGTGCTGCCGTTAGTGATTACAGGCGGCTTTCATTTGGATGGATTTATGGATACTATGGATGCGTTTCATTCCTATGAGCCTGAAGAACGGAAATTGCAGATTTTAAAGGACCCCCATATCGGCGCATTTGCCGTTATTATGCTGGCTGTATACGGGCTGGCATATATGGGGGCATTCTCAGAAATACAGGATGACAGTCTGATAAAGATCGTGTGCCTGGGATTTTTTTTATCCCGATGTTTAAGCGGAATCGGGGCCCTTTCATTTCCCCTGGCAAAAAGGGACGGGATGCTTTATCTTTTTGCGGATCGTTCTCACAAAAGGATTGTTAAGGGGGTATTGTATCTGGAGTGTGGGATGTGCATGGGCCTAATGCTTTTTTCGTCGTTTGGCCCAGGGCTTTGTGTGGCATCGGCTGCTTTCCTGTCATTTTTCTTCTGCCGCAGGCGCTGCGAAAAGGAGCTGGGAGGAATAACCGGGGACACGGCAGGGTATTTTGTAGTACTCTGCGAAGTTTGGATGGCAATAGCAGCAGCTGCCGTCCAGATAGTTTTAAAAGCATAGGATATTCAGGAAATGAGGAAGGAAAGATGAAACTGATTATAGGCGGATATGCACAGGGAAAATTGGACTATGTTTTGGAAAAATACGGTATGGAAAATGTTTCAGTGTGGGAGGGTACGCTGCCAAACAGCAAGGAGCTGGCTGAAAAAACAGTGGTCATTAACCATTTTCATAACTGGGTTAGGAACCGGGTGGCAGAAGGCGGGTGCCCTCAGCAGGAGGTACGGTTATTTTTAGAGCAATATAGAGACTGCATTATAATCAGTGATGAAATCGGAAATGGGATTGTGCCCCAGGACCCTTTGGAAAGAGAGTACAGAGAGTGTACAGGGAGAATCCTGATTCAGATTGCAGAAAGGGCAGAGGAAGTGGAGAGGGTTTTATGTGGAATCGGCCAGAGAATCAAATAGCTGTATTTATACTGGGATTTTTCCTGGATCTGGCGTTAGGAGATCCCCATGTTTTTCCTCACCCTGTCCGGCTTATGGGAAAGCTCATAAACGAAACCGAAAAAAGACTGCGGAAAAACAGGACAAGTTCAGATGCAGAATTTTGGTCAGGCACTGCACTGATTGCTATAGTGCTTGGATGTACGGCTGCATCAGCATGGATCATTCTGTATGCAGCCTACAGTCTGCATTTTTATGCGGGCATGGCAATGGAGATACTTATGGTTTATCAGATTTTGGCTGCTAAGTGCCTGAAGATTGAAAGCATGAAAGTTTATGAATGCCTGAAGGCAGGCGGACTGGAGCAGGCAAGGGCAGCGGTATCTATGATTGTGGGCAGGGATACAGAAGCGCTGAATGAGGAAGAGATTGCAAAGGCAGCCATTGAGACAGTAGCAGAAAACACTTGTGACGGAGTTATTGCCCCTATGCTGTACACAGCTTTTGGGGGGCCGGTGCTGGGCTTCCTCTACAAGGCAGTGAATACGATGGATTCCATGATCGGCTACAAGAATGACACCTATTTATACTTTGGAAGGGCGGCTGCAAAACTGGATGATATTGCCAATTATGTACCATCCAGAATCAGTGCTGTGTTTATGATTGCAGCGTCTTTCCTTTTGGGAAAGGAATTTTCCGGAAAAGGGGCATGTTATATTTACAGAAGGGACAGCAGAAACCATGCAAGCCCCAACTCTGCACAGACGGAATCAGCGTGCGCTGGAGCCCTTGGTATCAGGCTGGCAGGAGACAGCCAGTATTTTGGAAAGACAGTAAAAAAGTCTTATATCGGAGACAATCAGCGTCCCGTAGAATATGAAGATATAAAACGTGTAAATAAACTGATGTATGCAGCAGCCGTTCAGTGTGAATTGCTGTGTATACTGCTGATTTGGGGAAGGGGGATACTATGGCGTCGGTTCATGGCGGGGATATTTACCGGAATCATGTAGATTTGGATTTTTCTGTAAATATAAACCCACTGGGTGTGCCTGGGCAGGTGGCGGCAGCCATGCATGAGGCAGTTGGAATGTGCAGCAGATATCCGGATATGGAGGCAGAACGTTTAAAGACAGCCGTCAGCCGTATGCAGGAAGTTCCAAAAGAGTGTCTGGTATTCGGAAACGGTGCGTCAGAACTTTTTATGGCAGTGGTTCATGGACTACGGCCAGAGAAGATAGTGATACCGGTTCCATCCTTTTACGGGTATGAGTATGCGGCTGAAGCGGCAGGAGGGACAGTCCTTTACTGGGAAACAAAAGAAAAAAATTCTTTTGCAGTAACGGAAGAAATCTGCACGGTTCTTACAGAGGATACGGACATGGTGTTTCTTGCAAACCCCAATAATCCTACAGGAAGCCTGATGGGCAGGGAAACTATGGAAAAGATTCTGGCACACTGCAGAAGTAAGGGGATTTATGTGGTGCTGGACGAGTGCTTTATTGAATTTTGCGGCAGGGAATATTCCATGGAATCCGGGCTGAACCGGTTTGACAATCTAATCATTGTCAGGGCGTTTACTAAGATTTTTTCCATTCCCGGCGTGCGTTTGGGATACCTTTTGTGCCGTAACAGAAAAATTCTGGCTAAAATCCGAAGACAGCTTCCAGAGTGGAATCTGTCATGTTTCGCCCAGGCGGCAGGGTGCGCATGTGCACTGCAGACAGATTTGGCAGCCCAGACACAGGAATATGTGGTGAAAGAGAGACAGTATCTTGAGCAAGGGCTTATAAAAGCAGGGGTTCAGGTGTTTCCTTCCCAAGCTAATTTTATCCTGTTTTACAGTAAAGAACACATATACGACAGGCTGCTGAACAAGGGAATTCTTATAAGAGACTGCAGGAATTACAGAGGACTAAGGCCTGGTTTTTATCGGATTGCAGTGAAGACCAGAAAGGAGAATGAGATTTTGCTAAGAGAGATTGAATGCTTGCTGCCGGCAGATATTGAACGGCGAAGCTTTGAGATCATAGAACGGGAACTTCAGGACAGGAACATTGTTCTTCCTTTCCAGGAACGCATGGTTACGAAACGGGTGATCCATGCCACCGCTGATTTTGATTATGCGGATACTTTGACATATTCAGAAAATGCAGTAACAATCGCAGGAGAGATTATAAAGAACGGCGCATGTATTGTGACAGATACCAACATGGCTTTAGCCGGAATTAACAAGAAGGTATTGGCAGGGTTCGGCGGAAAAGCCTGCTGTTTTATGGCAGAGGAAAAGGTTGCTGTTGAAGCAGAAAAACGGGGGATGACAAGGGCGGCGTTTAGTATGGAAAAGGCGGCAGAAATCCCGGGGCCTGTTATTTTCGTCATCGGAAACGCCCCTACAGCGCTTATAAGGCTGTATGAGCTGTCCCAGGAAAGGGACTGGAAACCGGCATTTATCATTGGAGTTCCTGTAGGATTTGTGAATGTGGAGGCAGCCAAGGAACTTATATTACATTCAGGGATACCGCATATTGTGAACAGAGGGAGAAAGGGAGGAAGCAATGTGGCAGCGGCCATATGCAATGCCATTCTCTACGGGCTGCCAGGGGCGGAATAATAGGATGCGCCGGGGATTTACTACGGGAAGCTGTGCGGCAGCGGCAGCAAAAGCAGCAGCCTATATGCTGCTGACAGGAAAAAAGAGAACAGAGATTGTCATAGAAACTCCCAAGGGGATTCTTTATAAGGCGGAACTTTTGGACATTTGCCGCAGAGAAAATCAAGTAAGCTGTGCAGTAGAAAAAGACGGCGGGGATGATCCGGACATTACCACCGGAGTGCGGATTTATGCCAAAGTTTCTTACAGAGAAGGACAGGACATTGTTATTGAAGGCGGCGAAGGAGTGGGAATGGTTACCAGGCCGGGGCTGGATCAGCCGGTGGGCAGCGCTGCCATTAACCATGTTCCAAGACAGATGATAAAAAGGGAAGTTACGGAAGTGTGCCGGCTGACAGATTATAAAGGCGGATTAAGAATTGAGATTGCAGTACCAGGAGGACAGCAGCTTGCAGAGAGCACATTTAATCCCAGGCTTGGAATCATAGGGGGCATATCTATTCTGGGGACTACAGGAATCGTGGAGCCTATGAGCAGTCAGGCTTTTCTGGATACCATTAGGGCAGAGTTAAGCCAAAGGAAGGCAGAAGGATTTGACTATGCCGTATTGACGCCAGGTAACTATGGACTTGATTTTATGAAAAGAACCTATAGCTGGGATTTGGATAAAAGTATAAAATGCGGCAATTTTATCGGGGCAGCCCTGGATATGGCGGCTGAACTGGAATTCGCAAAAATCCTATTTATGGGCCATATAGGCAAACTGATCAAGGTGTCAGGAGGAATCATGAATACCCATTCCCGGGAGGCGGACTGCCGGATGGAGCTGCTTGCCGCTTTTGCAGTTTCAGAGCAGGTGGATTATGCATGCATATGCAGAATTCTGGAATGCAAAACAACGGAAGAAGCGGTGCGTATTCTGAAAGGAAGCGGGAAGCTGCAGCCGGTTATGAGGCATATAGCGGAGCGCATCTGTTATTACATGGAAAAGAGAGCCGGCCAAAAAATAAAAGCAGACTGTATCTTATATACAAATGAACTGGGAGAATTGGCAAAAAGCGGGGAGGCAGAAGCATGGTTTACTTTGTTGGCGCAGGAACAGGGGCAGCGGATTTGATAACAATCAGAGGGATGAGGCTGCTGGGACAGGCGGATGTGATTATTTATGCCGGCTCTCTTGTAAATCCGGAACTTCTTTCTTATGCTCATAAGGAATGTGAGATTCATAACAGTGCCTGGCTGACTCTTGAAGAAGTGGTGAAGATTATGAGGGAGGCTGAGGAAAAAGGGAAAATGACTGTCCGGCTTCACACAGGAGAACCAAGCATTTATGGGGCTGTCAGAGAACAGATGGATCAACTGGATAAGGCAGGAATCAGCTATGAAAGCTGCCCAGGGGTAACAGCCTGTTTTGGGGCAGCGGCATCATTGAATTTGGAATACACCTTGCCTGGGATTTCCCAGTCACTGATAATCACAAGGATGGAGGGAAAGACAGCAGTGCCGGCCGGGGAAAGCTTGGAATCTCTTGCCGCCCACCAGGCGTCTATGGCTATTTATCTAAGCACAGGACTACTTTTGGAAGTCAGCAGGCGTTTAATTGCAGGCGGCTATAGGGAAGATACTCCGGCAGCCCTGGTTTATAAAGCTACCTGGCCCCAGGAGGAGGCATATATCTGTACAGTGGGGACACTGTATGACACAGCTATGGAACATGGCATAGCAAAAACCGCTGTAGTGCTGGTAGGCGACGCAATTGCCCATCAGAATTACAGGAGATCAAGATTGTATGCCCCGGATTTCTCAACAGAATTTCGGAAGGCAAAAGAGTAAAGGCTGCAGATGACAGGAGACAAATATATGGACAGAAACAGGAAGTTGAGCATAATTAGCTTTACTGGTAAGGGAAAAAGGCTTTCCCAGACGATTGAGGAACAACTGACAGATATAGAAGTCTCCCTGTTTACAAAACATAAACCTGACATAGGTGAGGAAGGCAGCCAATGGGTGCCATATGTGGAGAATTCTGTGGGACAGTGGGCAAAGGAACAGATGGAAAAAGGAAATGCCATGCTGTTTATAGGGGCATGCGGAATTGCGGTCAGGGCAGCAGCCCCTTATGTAACAGACAAGCTTTATGACAGCCCGATACTGGTCATGGATGAACATGCAAAGCATGTGATCCCTCTTCTGGCAGGGCACATGGGGGGAGCCAACGGGCTTGCCCGCTTTATTGGCCGAAAAATAGGAGCAGAGCCAGTGATTACTACGGCAACAGATATTAACGGAATATTTGCAATTGATCTGTTTGCCAAGAGAAACGGACTTTTGATTACAAACAGGCAGGGAATTGCAAGGGTATCTTCCAAAGCCTTAGACAGAAAAACCATAACAATATCCATAGAGCCGGGCCACAGAAAACAGGATAGCCTAATGCCGGAAGGAGTATGCATAACCGATTATCCTCCTGCATGCCCGGCAGATGTGGTTATTACGTCTCAGGAGTATGAATATGACACAGAGCTTCTTTTAAAGCCTAAGGAGTATGTGATTGGAATGGGATGCAGAAGAGGGAAAGAAAGAACGGAAATCCAGGCTTTTATTTTGAGAGAACTGGACAGGGTTGGTATTTGCTTATGTCAGGTGTATGCCCTTGCTTCTATTGATCAGAAGCGAAATGAACAGGGACTGGCAGAGTGGTGCAGGAGAGAGAAAATCCCCTTTGTCACTTATACTGCCCAGGAGCTTAAGGAGATAAAAGGAACGTTTGGCAGTTCTTTATTTGTAGAGGAAACCGTAGGCGTTGATAATGTCTGCGAACGGGCGGCTTTAAAAGCCTGTGGCTGGGGTGGAAAACTGATCTGTGAAAAACGTGCAGAAAACGGAATGACCTTTGCAGCGGCCAAAAGAGAATGGATGGTTGATTTTGATGAAGAATAAAATTTATATAATAGGCATAGGGCCTGGGCAGGAAGATATGATGACTGGTGAGGCCATAAAAGCGCTGGAACAGGCGGATGTTATTGTAGGATATACTGTATATCTGAATCTGCTTGGCAGCCGGTTTCAGGATAAAGAGCTGATATCAACTTCCATGGGGCGGGAAGAAGAACGCTGCAGAATCTGCTTTACAGAGGCAGAGAAGGGCAAAAGGGCGGCGCTGATTTGCAGCGGAGATGCAGGAATCTACGGAATGGCGTCTTTGATGTATAAAATCGCCGGTCAATACCCAAACACGGAACTTACCGTGATTCCTGGAGTAACCGCAGCCAGCAGCGGGGCTGCAGTGCTGGGCGCCCCTGTCAGCCATGATTTCTGCACAGTCAGTTTAAGCGATTTGCTGACGCCGTGGGAAGTAATAGAGAAGCGGCTGGATTCTGCGGCAAAGGGAGACTTTGTGATAGTAATCTATAACCCGTCCAGCCATAAGAGAAAAGACTATCTGAAAAGAGCTTGTGATATTCTGCTGCAAACCATAGACGGCAGCCGGGCGTGCGGGTATGTGGAAAATATCGGGCGAAGAGGAACAAAAGCATATGTCTGTACGCTGGAAGAGCTGAGATACAGGGAAGTGACGATGTTTACCACAGTGTTTATCGGCAATTCCGATTCTGAAATCATAGATGGAAAACTGATTACGAAGCGAGGGTATAAAATTGAAAGAAGTGCTGATATTTGCGGGAACAACGGAAGGGAGGGAACTGTCGGAATATCTGGCAGCGGCAGGGGAAGCCCACAGAATCTGCGTGGCAACGGAATACGGGGAGACTGTATTAAAACCTGACCCGCTGGTAACGGTACATAAGGGAAGAATGGAGCAGGAGGAAATCCGGGAATTTCTGCAGAAAGGTAATTTTGCGGCTGTGGTAGATGCCACACACCCATATGCCCAACGCATTACCAGCAGCATAAAAGAAGCAATGAAGGGAATGGATATCCCCCGGCTCCGTCTGAAGCGGGAGGAAGACGGATACAAGAGCCAGGCTGTCTGCTTCGACAGCAATGAGATATGCGCCAAGGCTTTAGAACAGACAGCAGGAAATATTCTGCTGACAACGGGAAGCAGGGATCTGGAGATATACTGCAGAAGCAGACAAGTGCGAGACAGGCTTTATGTGCGGGTGCTTCCTGCCCCGGAAAGTATTTCCAAGTGCATAGAACAGGGAATCTGCGGCAGACAGATCATAGCAATGCAGGGGCCCTTCAGCGCAGAGATGAATGAAGCCATGATCCGCCAGTATAACATTTCCTGTCTGGTGACAAAAGCCAGCGGAAGTGCAGGCGGGTATGAGGAAAAGCTGGAAGCGGCCAAAAGGACAGGTGCCAAGGCATATGTTATAGGACGGCCTCAAGGCAGTGAGGAAGGCATGGGATTTGCTGAAGTCTGCAGAGCTTTAGAAAAAATATGCGGGAGAGTGTTTGTCCGCCCGGATGATACCTGTCTGGAGATTATACTGGCCGGCGCAGGGATGGGTGACAAAAACTGCCTGACAGCGGAGGTGCAGCAGGCTGTTCATAGGGCTGATGTATTGCTGGGCTCCAAAAGGCTGCTGGAACAGTGGGGCGGCAAAGATAGGTGTCATCCATTCTATGAGGCGGCCCAAGTTATTCCGATTTTAAGAAACATGAAGGGAAAGACAGCGGTTATTCTTTTTTCCGGTGACAGCGGGTTTTACAGCGGCTGCGCTTCCCTGTACACAGCTTTGAAGAGGGAGATTGGGGAAAAGCGGCTGAAGGCGTCTGTGCGTATTATGCCAGGTATTTCTTCAGTAGCTTTTCTAGCCGCCTGCGTCGGGGAAAGCTATGGGGACGGGGCCATTTACAGCATGCACGGAAAAGATTTGTGCAATCTGGCGCAGAAAATAAAGGGCAGCGAGAAAACGTTTCTGCTTACTTCTAGTGTCAGGGACGTAAACCGGATCGGCAGGATTTTAGAGGAAGCCGAAATGGATGACTGCCGGGTCATAACAGGGTATCAGCTGTCTAATAAGAATCAGAAAATACGAAGCTTAACACCGCAGCAGTGTTGTGGATTAAAAGAGGAAGGGCTGTATACGTGCTTGGTAAAGAACCCCTCTGTCAGGGAAAGGAAGGCCACACATGGCATTGAAGACGAGGCGTTTATTAGAGATAAAGTTCCGATGACAAAGGAGGAGGTAAGAGATGTAAGCATCTGTAAGCTTAAGCTGCACCAAAAGGCAGTTGTCTATGATATTGGAAGCGGCACCGGATCTGTAGCAGTGGAAATAGCAGGATTGCGTGATGACATACAGGTGTTTGCCATTGAACGTAAAAAAGAGGCAGTTTCCTTAATCCGGAAAAACAGAGAAAGGTTCCGGCTGGAGAATATTATTATAGAAGAGACAGAAGCGCCTGAGGGGCTTTTTGGCCTGCCTGCGGCTAGTCATGCATTTATAGGAGGAAGCAGAGGCAGACTGAAAGAGATTCTGGATGCACTGCAGCACATAAATTCCAGGATGCGGGTTGTCATTAATGCTGTCAGTATAGAAACGCTCTGTGAACTTAGGGAGATTTTGCAGCAATATAAAATAAAAGATGAAGAACTCCTGCAGATTCAGGTAAGCAAGGCAAGAAAAGCAGCAGGATATCATTTGATGCAGGCCGAAAATCCGGTGTGGATCTGTGCTTTTCGTTTTGCAGGGGAGAGGGATACAAGCTCATGGGATATAGAAGGGTAATGATTGCCGCACCAAAAAGCGGAAGCGGAAAAACCATGGTAACCTGCTGTCTTCTTCAGGCATTGAAAAACACCGGGGAGAATCTTGTGTCTTTTAAATGCGGGCCGGATTATATTGACCCTATGTTCCATCAGCAGATAATAGGAGTACCAGCCAGAAATCTGGATACTTTTTTTACTGGAGAAGAGCAGACGCGAAAGCTGTTTCTGGACAGTGCAGGTAAAGACAAAATCGCAGTGCTGGAAGGGGTTATGGGTATATTTGACGGATTAGGGGGAGTCAGGGAAGAAGGTTCCTCGTATCATTTGGCTCAGGTGACTAAGACCCCCATAATTTTTGTAGCAGATATAAAGGGAATGGGGCGTTCCGTGATTCCTTTGCTTGCAGGGTTTCTTGCCTATGATAAAATGCATCTTATCCAGGGCGTGATATTAAACAGGGCTTCCAGAAGATATTATGAAACCATAAGCCCGCTGATAGAAAAAGAACTGGGAATTTCCGTCTTGGGACATGTTCCGGAGTGCAGGGACATGCATGTTGACAGCCGTTATCTGGGACTTAAGCTGCCCAATGAGACAGATGACATAAGACGGCGTCTGGAAACGGCTTCAGAGGAATTTGCAAAGACAGTATCAATAGAAAAGGTCATGGATATTGCATCAGGTGCAGAAATGCTGCCAGCCGGACGGGAAGAAAAAAGAAGGGATGGCAAAAAGAAAAAAAACGTGATTGCCGCAGCAAGAGATGAGGCATTTTGCTTTTACTATGAGGAAAACCTTCGGATGCTGCAGGAATTTGGGGCAGAAATAAAATACTTTTCCCCTTTGCATGACCATAAGCTGCCGGATGGGTGCTGCGGAATCTTAATTGGGGGCGGATACCCTGAACTGTATGCCGGCAGACTTAGCGAAAATGAAAGAATGCGCAACTGCATCAAACAGGCAGCTGAAAATGGAATGCCGATAGTGGCTGAGTGCGGCGGTTTTATGTATTTGCATTCAGAGCTTGTTGACCGAGAAGGGGTGTGCTACGCCATGGCAGGAGTGATTTCGGCAAGGTGCTTTTATACAGGCAGGCTGATCCGTTTCGGGTATGTAGAGATTCAAGATAGGAAAGGCTGTTTCCTTCCGGAGGGTAAAGGGATAAAAGGCCATGAATTTCATTACTATGACAGCACAGACAATGGAAAGGATGCATTGGCCATAAAACCGGTAAGCGGCAGGACGTACTCCTGCATTATGGAGGGGGAGAATTACTGGATGGGCTTTCCCCACTTGTATTATCCGTCTAATGGGGCCTTTGCCAAAAGTGTGGTGGAAAAGGCAGAAGCGTACAGGAGGGCAAAATGACGTCAAAAGAATGGTGCGGAATATGGTTTCTCCAGGAAAAAGCGTAAGCTTGCTAAGCGAAATAACATTGCTCCTGAATACAAAACATGCTATACTGTTACATACACATTCAAAGCCTTTTGTGCCTGATAGCGAAAGGCTTTGAAAGCAGATCGTACAGGCGAAGGAGGACAAGGCAATGTACACATTTCAGGAATTAACCGACGTCATAGAGAAACTCCGCTCTCAAGAAGGGTGCCCCTGGGATAGGGAGCAGACCTATGAAAGCCTAAAAAAATGCCTTGCTGACGAAACCCAGGAGGTTTTCGACGCAGTGGACAATCATGATATGGATAATCTGTGCGAAGAACTGGGTGACGTGCTTATGCTGATCATGCTTAACTGCCAGATTGCCAGAGAGCAAGGGGCGTTTTCCATTGACGACGTAATCGACGGCGTATGCCGGAAAATGATACGCAGGCATCCCCATGTATTTGGTGATGTAAAGGTAAATTCCATGGAGGAAATCCGGGACTTGTGGAATGCAATAAAAGCACAGGAAAAAGCCGAAAGACCTTGACAAAACTAGGCAAAAAAGATATAGTAAAAAAGCTACAAATTTGAGTGGTTGTGAAATCGTGGCATGAAAGGCTGCCATAGTTATTAGGAGGAAGATTTCAATGAATAAGACAGAATTGATTTCAGCAATGGCCGAGAAAGCGGAACTCTCCAAAAAGGATACGGAGAAGGCGCTGAAGGCTTTTGTTGATGTTATTTCAGATGAACTGGTAAAAGGCGAGAAGATTCAGATAGTAGGTTTTGGTACATTTGAGGTTGTGGAGAGAAAAGAGAGAGAAGGCAAAAAACCGGGAACTGACGAGATCATTATGATTCCGGCATCTAAGTCTCCCAAGTTTAAAGCCGGGAAGGCATTGAAGGATAAGGTAAACGTATAATATATGAGATTGGATAAATTTCTGAAGGTTTCGCGTTTGATTAAGCGAAGAACAGTGGCCAATGAGGCCTGTGACGCAGGACGTGTTCTGGTAAACAGCAAACCGGCCAAGGCATCCCTGAATATAAAGGCCGGAGATACGATTGAGATCCAGTTTGGAACCAATTCTGTCAAAGTAGAAGTTCTGGACGTTCAGGAGACCGTGAAGAAAGATGAGGCTAAGGAACTTTACCGGTATATCTGACGAATAAACAGTCGGACCCCCTAATATACTTAACCAAGGATATAAGTATATTGGGAGGTCTTTTTTGATGGAGGAAAAGACAGGCACAAGACCCCACAGACTGATGATGCAGAACCGTGCTGCTTTAAGCGTCAGCGGCATTCGGGATGTGGTTTCCTTTGATGAGAATCAGGTGGTACTGGATACGGATATGGGACTTTTGACAATGAAAGGGAAAGATCTGCATGTAAGCCGTCTGACTCTGGAAAAAGGCGAAGTGGATGTGGACGGGACGATTGACAGCCTGGTATATTCGTCCAATGAATCATACCGGAAATCTGGAGAGTCCCTTTTTAACCGTCTGTTCCGGTAAGGAGGAAGCCATGAGCGTCAGTATTCGCTATGAAGCACATCTTCTTTTTATGAGTATATGTACCGGGGCAGGGCTTATGATGGTATATGACTGCGTCAGATTTTTCCGGATAATCTGTCCCCACAAGACATGGGCAGTGGGAGCCGAGGATCTGATCTGCGGCTTTTACTGCGCAATTATGACATTTTCTCTTTTATACCAGCAAAATGACGGCAATTTGCGGGGATTCTGCATTGGAGGTGTTGTTTTGGGAATGGCAGCGTATGAGTACGCCATAAGCAGAAAAGTATTAAAGCGCTTGCAAAAGATTGTGGAATGGATTAAAATGAAAGGAAGGAAGCGTCGGAACCGATTCAGGCAGGAGAGCAAATGAGAGAACCAGGACGATCAAGATCGGTAAGAAAGAGAAAAGAACGGCTGGGCAACCGTATGGCTATGATAGGCATTACATTTGTAGTAATGAGCATGGCGGTGGTGATGCATATTCGGGGGGAAACCTTGAGGGAGAAGGATCTGGCATATCAGATAAAAGAGGAGAACTTAAATTATCAGCTGGAACAGGAAAGCAGGCGCGCCGAAGAACTGGAGGAGCAGAGGATCTATGTTCAGACAAAAGAGTATATTGAAAAGGTAGCCAAGGAAAAACTTGGGCTGGTGAATCCGGATGAGATTCTCCTTAAGCCAATACAGTAAGTGCGCAGCGGATGCTGCCGAAATTTGTCGAAAGATTTTTTGGACAGGCAGTTCGGAATTGACAAATATTTCCCTTTTGACTGTGTATAATTCATACGGGGGTTTCCTGCATTGCAGCAGAGAACCTGTATGTAAAGTCAGGAGGGATTTTTGTGTTTTATCGGAAAAAGGCGTATGGGGATATGGCGGGAATCCATGTATATACAGCCAGGAAGCTAAGTGATATGGCAAATTCCCTGGAAGGACTGGCAAGAGCCTTTGACAGGGAAAAAAGTATAGGGGGAAGCCTAAGCAGGGAGGATGGGCTGGCAGCGCTTCAGATGGCTGGTGCAATGGTATGCGGTGACTGCAGCAAATGCAATCTTTATTCAGACAGCGAAAAAGAGGACAGCTATTATTTGTACTATCTGCTGAGGGCATTTGAGCAGAAAGGAAACGTAAGCTTTGAGGATATGCCCAGGCTGTTTCGTGAAACCTGCGGACGGCAGGAGGATTATGTAGGCCATTTAAACCGCAATCTGGGGCGGGCTACTATGAATCTGACCTGGAAAAACCGTTTTTTAGAAAGCAGGGATGCGGTTATCAGCCAATTTCGGGAGCTGGCTGTGATTCTGGAGGAGTTTTCCAGGCAGATGGAGCAGGCGGTGGATGTAACGGCTGAGGTGGAGCTGGATGTGCGGAAGGCTTTTCTGCGGCATCATATGGTAATTGATCATATGCTGATGCTGGAATATGATAATAAGCACAGAGAGGCATATATTACCGTGCGTACAAACAACGGCAGATGTATTATGGCTAAAGACGCAGGGGAGTTTTTAGGCCAGGCTGTGGGAAAGCGGGGATGGGCTGCTGCCAAAGACAGCAGGTCGGTAATAAACCGCCAGTTTGCCACAGTCCGGTTTATAGAGGAAGGGGCGTACCGGGTTATGTGGGGCGCTGCCAGGGCGGCCAAAAGCGGAGAGACGGTGTCAGGGGATAATTATACATTTTCCCAGAATATGCCGGGACAGGTGATCATGAGCCTGTCAGATGGTATGGGAAGCGGGGAAATAGCAGCTAGGGAAAGCCAGAAGGTTATCGAGCTGGCAGAACAGCTTTTGGAAGCAGGGTATACGGCAAGAGCCGCCTTAAAGATGGTAAATACGGTGCTTCTTCTGGCCGGGGAGGAACAGCACCCGGCTACGGTGGACTTGTGCTGCATTGATTTATATACAGGTGTTCTGGAGGTTATGAAGCTGGGGGCAGTTGCTACCTATGTTTTGGATGAAGACGGTGTGGAGCTGCTGGAGACGGCCCAGACTCCGGCCGGGGTTCTGGAACATGTGGAGCCGGTTCTGCTGTCCAGGAAATTGTGGGAAGAGAGCCAGGTGGTCATGGTCAGCGACGGCATCCTGGAAGCTTTGCCAGGTGAGAATAAGGAGCAGATCATGAAAGAGTATCTGGAGGATGCCCAGAGTGGGAATCCCCAGGAACTGGCGGAACGGATTTTAGAGTTTGCCATGTCATTTTCTGAAGAAAACAGGGATGACATGACTGTTTTGACGGCAGGAATATGGAGGCGGAGCGCAGCCAGTACTGTTTTGCGGAAATAGCAAGTGGTGAATTCACTGTAATTTTCACAAGGCACTACTATGTGAATGGAGGCGCAGCTTAATTGGATTGGGAAGTATTTCCGGACAAAAGAAGCAGGTGATAAATATGCAGAGAAAAGTAGAGGCATATATTCGAAGATACAATATGCTGGAACAGGGAAGCAAGGTGATTGCGGCAGTATCAGGAGGAGCGGATTCGGTCTGCCTGCTTCACCTGCTGGTATCCATTAGCCGGCAGTTTGGGCTGGAGATTCAGACGGTTCATGTCCACCATGGGCTTCGTGGGCAGGAAGCGGACAGAGACGCTCAGTTTGTCAGGGAACTTTCAGAAAAGTGGAAGGTTCCCTGTCTTGTAGTCTGCCGGGATGCTGCTGCATATGCAAAGCAGCATGGTGTGAGCGTGGAGGAGGCGGGAAGAGAAATCCGCTACCAGGCTTTTCAGGAAGCAGCAGGACAGAATGATAAGGCTCGGATTGCAGTGGCCCACCACCAGGAAGACCAGGCGGAAACCATTCTCCATAATCTTTTCAGAGGCAGCGGACTGAAAGGGCTGGGAGGCATGGCGCCAGTAAGAGGGAATATTATCCGGCCTCTTTTGTGTACGGGACGCAGGGAGATAGAGGCTTATCTGCAGGAGCAGGGCATTCCTTATTGCCAGGATTCTACCAACGCCTCTACCGAGTATACAAGAAATAAGCTGCGCCATAAGGTGATTCCTATGGTCTGTGAAGAGGTAAATTTCCAAGCAGTGGCGCATATTGTGGCAGCAGGGGAAAAGATGCGGCAGGCAGAAGGCTATTTTGAACGTGAATCTGCAAGGCTGTGGCAGGAGTACGGAAGGACGGACATCCAAGATGGGGGATACAGGCGGCTGGGCATTCCAGCGGAAACTGTGGCAGGCCTGCCGGATATTTTACAGGGGTATGTGGTTATGGAAATGATAAGGAGGCTTTGCGGCTCACGAAAGGACATTTCTTCCGGCCATGTGCAGCAGGTGCTGGATCTGGCAGAGAAAGGTACCGGAAGGTATTTTGATTTGCCTTATGGGGTGAGGGCCTGCAGGGAATATGACACTGTGTGGCTGGAGGCGGGAGAACGGGCGGATAAAAGGCAGCCCGGTATGCTTCTGAATAACGATTCTTTTTCCATGGAATGCATTGCGGCTTCTGCCTTCAGAGAAAAATACCGGAAAATTCCGGAAAAAACGTATACGAAATGGTTTGATTATGATAAAATAAAAGGTACGTTATCTGTAAGAACAAGGCAGACCGGAGACTATTTTACCTTAAAAGACGGTAAAAAAAAGACGATAAAAGCATTCATGATAGATGAGAAGATTCCCAGAGCAAAAAGGGATGAGATGCTGCTTCTTGCGGAAGGGCATCATGTGCTGTGGATCGTAGGCTGCCGAATCAGTGAATTTTACAAAGTAACAGAGGAAACAAAACAAATTTTACAAGTGAAGGCAGATGGAGGAGAAGAACATGGAAGATAAGATTCGTGTCCTGATTTCAGAGGAGGATGTGAACAGAAAGATCAGTGAAGTTGCGGCCCTCATAAGCAAGGATTACGAAGGGAAAGAGGTACATTTGATCTGCATTCTTAAAGGCGGCGTATTCTTTACCTGTGAACTGGCAAAGCGGCTTACGGTTCCGGTGTCACTGGACTTTATGTCTGTGTCCAGTTATGGGGCAGGAACAAAGTCCAGCGGAGTGGTAAAGATAATCAAAGACCTTGATGAACCTCTGGAGGGGAAGCATGTGGTGATTGTGGAGGATATTATAGACTCAGGCCGCACTCTGTCGTATCTGATAGAGATTCTGTCTAAGAGAGGGCCGAAAGATATCCGCCTGTGCACATTGCTTGACAAGCCGGAGAGAAGAGTGAAAAAGCAGGTAAAGGTAGATTATACATGTTTTACGATTCCAGATGAGTTTGTAGTGGGATATGGTCTGGACTATGACCAGAAATACAGAAATCTTCCATATATTGGAGTAGTAGAACAGTAAGGAGGCAGTTAGTTGAGACAGCGACAATCAATAAGCGGACTTGGGCTTTTGCTGGCAATGATGATCGTCATGGTCCTGGTATTCCGCATTACAGGAAACATGGGGGAGGAAAGCATTACTCAGCAGGACTATATACATGCCGCCCAGGAGGGGCAGGTCACTTCGGTGGTTATCCGCCCCAACAAGGAGACTCCTACAGGGGAACTGGCCCTGGCCATGAAGGACGGCAGGCAATGGGTGGTCTATGTAGCTGATGTGAAGGAGGAGCAGAAGTTTCTCATGGAGCAGGGAATTCCCTGTATTATGGGAAATGTTCCCCAGGAAAGCTATGTATTGTCCATGATTGTGCCTATTGTACTGTCCGGTGTGGTTCTGGTGGTGGTTTTCATGATGATGAATGCCAGAGCTTCCGGAGGCGGGGCCAATGCCAGGATGATGAATTTCGGGAAGAGCCGGGCAAAGCTCAGCAGGGATGCCAGCAAATATAATTTTAAGAAGGTGGCAGGCTTGCGGGAGGAGAAAGAAGACCTGGAGGAACTGGTGGATTTTCTGAGAAATCCGCAGAAGTACACAAATGTGGGGGCAAGGATTCCCAAGGGTATCCTTTTGGTAGGGCCTCCGGGAACTGGCAAGACCCTGCTGGCCAAGGCAGTGGCCGGGGAGTCGGGTGTTCCTTTCTTCAGCATTTCCGGCTCTGACTTTGTGGAGATGTTTGTGGGCGTAGGCGCATCAAGAGTCAGGGATCTGTTTGAGGAAGCAAAAAAGAATGCCCCCTGTATTGTATTTATTGATGAGATTGACGCTGTGGCAAGGCAGAGGGGAACCGGCCTTGGAGGCGGCCATGACGAAAGGGAGCAGACCCTGAATCAGCTTCTGGTGGAGATGGACGGATTCGGCGTCAATGAAGGGATCATTGTGCTGGCGGCAACTAACCGGGTGGATATTTTAGACCCTGCTATTCTGCGTCCAGGGCGATTTGACAGAAAGATTACAGTTGGCAGGCCTGATGTCAGGGGCCGTGAGGAAATTTTAAAGGTTCATGCCCAGGATAAACCGCTGGGGGATGATGTGGATCTGGAACGGGTGGCAAGGACTACTGCAGGATTTACAGGAGCAGACCTAGAGAGCCTCCTCAATGAATCCGCCATTCTTGCAGCCAGAGAGGGGCGGAACTTTGTACGCCAGAATGATATTGACCGATCTTTCATCCGTGTGGGAATCGGTACGGAGAAACGCAGCCGGGTGATTTCTGACAAGGAGAAAAGGATTACGGCATACCATGAGGCAGGTCATGCGATTTTATTCCATTTGCTGCCGGAAGTGGGGCCGGTTCATACCATATCCATTATTCCTACGGGAACCGGAGCGGCGGGATATACCATGCCCCTTCCAGAAAAGGATGAGATGTTCAATACCAAAGGCAAGATGCTGCAGACGATTATGGTGTCTCTAGGCGGGCGTATTGCTGAGGAGCTTATTCTGGATGATATTACCACCGGTGCCTCCCAGGATATTAAGCAGGCTACTGCTCTGGCAAGATCCATGGTAGTAAAGTATGGCATGTCAGAGAAGATAGGTATGATCAACTATGAGACAGAAGGCGATGAGGTGTTTATCGGGCGGGATATCGGCCATACGAAAAGCTACGGGGAAGATGTGGCGGCCGATATAGACAAAGAAGTAAAGAAGATCATTGACCAGTGCTATGTGAAGGCCAAAGCCATGATTCACGAACATGAGTATGTGCTTCACAAATGTACAGAAGCGCTTCTGGAAAAAGAAAAGGTTGGGCAGGCAGAATTCGAACAGATGTTTTAAAAAGAGACAAAGTGCACAAAAATGCAGAATGGTTTTTGGCAAGTTTGTGCATGCTGGTTCTTGGATTATTTTAAATCTCGTGGTATTATAATAGATGTAACCCCCCAATACATTATATAGTTTTTGCTACACCCCATAAGAAACGAAATACCTTCTCCTAAAAGAGCCAGCTACCCCGCTGGCTCTTTTACTTTTCCGGCCTATGGCAGTCTGCTTTGCAAAATGGCCCATGAAATGCTTCATGGGTGTTTCCATGAAAGTTCCCAATAGAAAAGAAAATTATTTGGCAGAATTTTGGGTTGTATAATTGGCAGGAATCATTTAGAATAGAAGGGCAGCAGTTTTTGCAGTTTTGAGGAAGGGAAAAAGCTTTTATGAGGTTTGAAAATCAGGATGCAATTAACAGGCAGGCTTTGTTTGCTGATGAGAATGAGGAATATCGTATTCCGGCGGAACCGGATGCCGGACAGGTTGTTACCCTGCGTTTTAGGACTGCCAGAGATAATATAGATGATGTGTATTATAAGGAGGATGGGGCGCCCCAGGAGACAGCCCTGACAAAAACAGAGTCTGACGGCATGTTTGACTATTATGAATATAAAATGGAAGTGCCGGACAGGCCGGTAAAGTATCATTTTCGGATAGTGAAGGGGCAGGAGTGCTGTTACTATAATCGTCTGGGTGTGTGCCCGGAAGCCCAGCAATGCTTTGACTACTGCATTACGCCGGGATTCCACACGCCAGAGTGGGTCAAAGGCGCAGTAATGTACCAGATTTTTGTAGACCGTTTCTGTAATGGAGATACCTCCAATGACGTGGTAGACTGGGAGTATGTATATATCGGCCAGCCGGTTCACCAGATTAAGGACTGGAGCCAGAATCCGTCTGCCATGGATGTAGGGTGTTTTTACGGCGGAGATCTGCAGGGAGTGTGGGACAAGCTGGACTATATAAAAGGGCTTGGGGTGGAAGTAATTTATTTTAATCCTCTTTTTGTTTCCCCGTCCAATCACAAGTATGACACTCAGGATTATGATCATATCGACCCCCATTACGGATGCATTGTAAAAGACGGAGGCAGCGTGACAGAACCTGGTGCGGCCGGCAATGAAGAGGCATCTAAATATCGCCTTCGCTCTGCAGATCCGGAGAATTTAAAAGCCAGTGATGAGTTTTTTGCCAGATTTGTGGCGGAAGTCCACCGCAGAGGGATGCGGGTGATCATGGACGGCGTGTTTAATCACTGCGGTTCTTTTAATAAATGGCTGGACAGAGAACAGATTTACAAGAACAGCGACTGCTATGAGCCAGGGGCCTATGTGTCAAAGGACAGCCCATACCACTCCTTTTTTAAATTTCATGATGAAAACGCATGGCCAAATAACCCTCACTATGACGGATGGTGGGGCCATGATACACTTCCCAAACTGAATTACGAGGATTCTGAAAAGCTGTATGAATATGTTCTGAATATCGCAAAAAAATGGGTTTCCCCTCCTTTCAGCGTAGACGGCTGGCGTCTTGATGTGGCGGCGGATTTGGGGCATACCAGTGAATATAACCATAAATTCTGGAAAGACTTCCGCAAGGCGGTAAAGGAGGCTAACCCAGATGCCGTCATTCTGGCGGAACACTACGGCGATCCCAGTAGCTGGCTTCATGGAGATCAGTGGGATACCGTAATGAATTATGATGCATTTATGGAGCCGGTGACCTGGTTTCTCACAGGCATGGAGAAGCACAGCGATGAGTACAATGAAAATATGTACGGAAACGGCCATGCATTTTTTCACTCCATGTTTTACCACATGAGCAAAATGCAGACTCAGTCAGTGCAGATTTCCATGAATGAGTTGTCCAATCACGATCACAGCCGTTTTCTTACCAGAACCAACCGGACTGTGGGACGTATCGGATCGGCAGGCCCGGAAGCGGCGGAACAGGGAATCAACAAAGGGATCTTTCGGGAGGCGGTGGTGATCCAGATGACATGGCCAGGGGCTCCTACCGTGTATTACGGCGATGAGGCAGGAGTATGCGGATGGACGGACCCGGATAACCGCAGAACGTATCCATGGGGCAGAGAGGATCTGGAACTGATAGAATTCCATAAATATATGATTTTCCTTCATAAATGGTGTCCGGCTTTGAGAAAAGGCTCTTTAAAACAGCTGATGGCAGACTACCAGTTTATCAGTTACGGCAGGTTTTCAGGCAGCAACCGATGCGTGGTGGCAATAAACAACAGTGACAGAGAAAGGGAAGTGAAGCTGCCGGTGTGGGAGCTTGGCATTTCAGATGAGGACATCCTGACACAGGTGGTGTGTACCAATGCAGAAGGATATGACGCAGGCTTTCGTGTCTATGGGGTTGAGGAGGGAATGGCTGCCTTGACTATGGAACCTTACAGCGGAATTTTGCTGGTTTCCAACAAAAAAACTTGATTTTTTGACGCAGCTGTGATAATATAATTATTGCTTGTCAGTGTCATATGGATGGGTTCCCGAGTGGCCAAAGGGGGCAGACTGTAAATCTGTTGCGATGCGCTTCGATGGTTCGAATCCATCTCCATCCATTTTCCATCAGATGATGAGGGATATGCCGCAGTGGCGGAACTGGCAGACGCACAGGACTTAAAATCCTGCGGGACTAATCTCCCGTGCCGGTTCGATTCCGGCCTGCGGCATTAAAAGGCTCCGGTTTTCCGGGGCTTTTTTGTATTTATGCTGCATAGTCCTGCAGATACACTGACAGCTTCGCACTGCATTTTTAAGTTGCACAGACATTTAAAATGTGATACTATCAGATATATTTTGGTATTTGGCAATAGACAGACTCCGAGAGTACAGACGGTGATAAAGGAGGTAATGACAGCTATATGAATAAAAAAGAAGTTTCTGAAATCCGCAAACAGTATACGCCAGAACGATGCACGATTTCCCGGATATGCGGCTGCTACATAGATGCTGAAAAAAACATAAAGACGGAACTGAAAGAGGCATTTTTGTCCCTTCCCGAAGATGATGCTTTTAAATATTTCACTATTTTTAAAAAAACCTTGTCAGGAACTCTGGGCCGCAATCTTCTGAATCTGGACTTTCCGTTGGAAGAGGAGAAGGAGGGCGGAGCACAGGAGTTCCTTTTAAAACTGCGGGACAGCCAGCTGAAAGACGACGAACTGATTCATCAGTTTTACAACAGGATCATAGAGAACTTTGAATACGGAGAAAATTATTATATTATCCTTATCCACGTGTCCTATGATGTCCCAGGCAAGGCATCTGACGGCATGGAGATGTATGATGCTTCAGACAATGTGTATAACTATATTCTGTGCAGCATCTGCCCGGTGCATCTGTCAAAGCCGGGGCTTGGATATAATATTGAGAAAAACTGCATTGAGAACAGGATTCAGGACTGGGTTGTGGATCAGCCTGTAAAAGGCTTTCTGTTTCCATGCTTTAACGATCGGTATACAGATATTCACAGTATTCTTTATTATACAAAAGATGCGGCCAAGATTCAGGAGGATTTCATTCAGAATATGTTTGGGTGCAGCCGTATCCCTCTTGCAGCTGATACCCAGAAAGAAACATTTAATGCCCTTCTTTCCGATACTCTGGGAGAAGACTGTGATTATGACGTGATAAAGAATATCCATGAGACTCTTAATACCAGGCTGGAGGAATTTAAAGATGAACCGGAGCCTTTGGAACTGGGCAAACAGGAGGTTCGCCGTCTTTTGGAGGACAGCGGGGTTTCGGATGAGAAGCTGGAGGAATTTGATCAGCGCTATAACCAATGCGCCGGAGAAACTACTTCATTTCTTGCATCCAATATTGCCAATGCCAGAGGCTTCCATATTGAGACAGCGGACGTGGTGGTTCAGGTGAAGCCAGAGGCGGCAGACTTGGTGGAAACCAGATTTATCGGCGGCCGCCAGTGCCTGGTTATTGCCATCAACGAACATGTGGAGGTAAATGGGGTGAATGTGCGGGTTCTGCAGGACGAAAGTGAGGAAAAGGGTCTTTAAGGCGCAGACTGTGACACCAGGCCCGGGAGAGATCACAAAGATTTCTCCCGGTCTTTCTTTTCGTAATATTGAATCCACTCATCCAGGCTCCAAGGTTCATAGCCGGAGTACATGCAGAAACAATTTATCATATTGCAGGGAATAGAACGCTTATTGCCCTGAACATCCGTGATCACTGTTTGCCTGGTGATTTCCTGAAACTGTTCAATAAGTTTCTGGTCCTGGGTGTCATGGACATGGCCATAAAGCATATAAGTTTTAGGAAAGCCCTTTGCGCTAAGGCGGTACTGCCCGTTATAGCACATGATAGGGTAGTGGCAGAGAACCACTTTCCGGTTATTATCAGACAGTTCTGCATATGGCTTTATCCATATAAACCTGGAGGCATTGACAGCTTTGTTTTTCAGAAACCTGTCATGATTGCCTTGGATCAGGTAAAGCTTTCCGCACAGCTGCTGTAAAAGGCTATTGGTCTCTTCTGCATTGCCCCAGGACAGATCTCCGATAATAACCACCTCATCTTTTTTTCGGACTTTTTTGTTCCATTTTTCAATCATGTATGCATTCATCTGCTGTACGCTTTCAAATCCTCTCCTGTCCATTTGATCATTTAAGGCAGCATGGAAAAAATGCGTGTCTGCAATATAATATCTCATAAGGCCTCCTGCTTTCCGCCGGTTATTTCCAACTCTCAGACGCATAAGATGTGATATTTGAATTATACATGGAATACTGGAAAAAAGCGAGTGATTCTGGTATGGCATTATCCGGATCTTTGGCAGGGAGTAAAAAGACTTATACCCATACCCAGTGGGAATAGAGAAAAGATCTTGACGGAAAGTTTTTTATTTGATATGGTTATAAATAAGTATTATGACTATTATCATATGAAAAAGAGGAATGTACATTGAAAGAGAATAATTATGTTCCTATGTATCAGCAGATTAAAGCAGCAATAAAAAACTCCATTGATGACGGGACATATAAGTCAAGGGAGAAGATACCTTCAGAGCCGGAACTTTGTCATGAGTATGGCGCAAGCCGGATTACGGTTCGCCGTGCAGTGGAAGAATTATGCAATGAAGGGTATCTCATTAAAATGCAGGGGCGAGGTACTTTTGTCAGCATGGGGCGCGTTCATCGGAAGTTTACAGGTGTTGCCACCAGGGTCAGAAGCTTTACCCAGGCCTGCCAGGATGAGGGAATGGTTGCCGGAGGCAAAGTACTGGAGCGGCAGATTGTTCCGGTCCGCAAGGATGAGCAGGAATTTTTTCAGTTGGAAGAAGATGCGCTGCTGGTGTATATTCAGCGTATCCGTACTGCAGATGGTCAGACGATGATGCTGGAAAGCCATTTTTTTCCGTATAATGAGTTTAGGGGGCTGCTGAATATGGATCTTCAGGATGTTTCCCTTTTTTCCAAGGTTGAGGAGGCGTATGGACGTAAATTTACCAGTTCCTACCGCTCCACATTGGAAGTTACAAAGGCATCAGCAGACATTGCCCAAAAGATGGGGATTCCCTTAAATGAACCTTTATTTTTTTTAAATGTGTATTTTCTGGATCAGTATGAAAAAACATTATGTATTGGCCGCCAATACTATGTGGGCAGCCGATATATGTTTATTCTGTGAGGAAAATAAACTGGCCTTTTTCATAACGGGTCGGACTTTTTTTAAGTCCGGCCCGTTATTTTTTACTATTACGTGGAAAAATACAAAATAAAAGTGTAGAAAACCACAAAAATATATTGACTTTTTGACAGATAAATAATAAAATGTAAACAAGCATAATAAACATCTATAACGTTATAAATTAAAAGGAGATGACATTATGGTAAAATTTGCCGCTGCGGGGTATGTCTGTATAGATTATTATCCGGATTTTGATAATCGCTATTATGTAACCGGAAACGGAGTTGATGTTCTGTTTAACTTGCTGGATATGAGGCATGATATACAGTCTTCCATGGTATCAGCGGTTTCAGATGATGAATATGGAAAAGCAGCTGTAAAGGAATTTAGGGAAAGAAGTATTGACTGCTCTCATTTGGATATTATTCCGGGAGGGGAGACGCCTAAAGTCCCGCTGCACCTTATTCATAATGATCGGATTCATGGAAAACCTGTGCGGGGGATTATGCAGGACTATGAGTTTTCCGATGAGGCCATTGATTTTATTTGCACTCACCAGATGATGCATACAGATTTTACCGGAAAGCTGAATCTGCGGCTGCCTGAAATCCGCAAAAGGGGGGTGAAGGTGTTTTTTGATTTAAGTAATGCGCTGGATCATCCGGATATGAAATTTGTGCTGAGCAACATAGACTGCGGGCTGGTTTCTTTTGGAGATGATATGGAAAGAGGAAAGGATTTCCTTTCCTATGCAGTCAGCCTTGGGGCCAAGCTTATGATAGCAACATTTGGAGAGAAAGGGGCCCTGGCATATGATGGCGGAAAGTTTTATAAAGGGGAGATTACTTCGGTACAGCAGGTGGTAAATACTGTGGGAGCAGGAGATTCTTATTTTGCAGGTTTTATATCCGGGCTTATTGACGGGAAATCCATACCAGACTGCATGAATGAAGGGGCCAAAAGGTCTGCCAAGATAATTTCGGTTTTTGAACCATATTTAAAGACGAATAAATAATAAAAAAAGGAGCAAGTTGATATGGTGATCGATATTCATACACATCCGTTGTTATTTGATGAAATTAATGAAAACAGAGACGACCTGCTGTTTCGTAAAGAGCAGTTTGGCGTGTTCAAGTCTGGGATTGTTCCAGTGGATTTTGAGCTGAGACTGCTGGAAGACGCCGGGATTGACAAGGCGGTACTTCTGCCGGAAGACTATTCTGCAGAGGCTGGACGAGCTATTATCAGCAACGACGAGATGGTACGTATTGTTAACAGAAGCCCGGAGCATTTTATTGGATTTGCAGGGATTGATCCAAGAAGAGAGGACGCAGAGAAAGAACTGATTAGGGCTTTTGATGAGCTGAAGCTTGCAGGGCTTAAGCTGAATCTTTCCAGGCTGCATATGTACCCGGATGACTCCAGTCTGGCACCGATTTATGAGATCTGTGAGAAGAAAAATAAGCCTATCATGTTTCATGCAGGGTACAGCTGGGAGCCAAACACTCCTGCCAAATATTCGGAGCCGATCCGGTTTGAGGATGTTGCAGTAAATTATCCGGACCTCCGCTTCTGCCTGGCACATATGGGATGGCCCTGGTGGGAAGAAACCATTATGATGCTTATGAAGTACCCTAACGTGTACGCAGACACATCCATGGTATATATGGATTCCCCTAAAAATTACTATTCCCATCTGTTCTCTGTAAATATGAATCTGAACTGGCTGCAGAACTGCTTCCAGGACAAGGTAATGTTTGGATCGAATAATCCCAGATTCCGCCATGTGAGAAGCCTGGCCGGAATGAAAGAACTTCCTCTTCGCCAGGATGTTCGGGATGCTGTTTTTGGAGGGAATGCAATTCGTTTCCTTGGATTGGAGGGTTAATATGATTAAATTATATGAGAGACAGCTGGAGACACATAAGGAATTTGAGATGATTAACATTACTGCTGACGTAAGGAAGGCAGTGGAAGAAAGCGGAATTAAAAACGGTATCGTAGCAGTGATTACGAAACATACGACTACAGGCATTATGGTCAATGAAGCACTTCCATGTGTGGAAAAGGATATTGAAATACTGCTGGATCGTCTGGTGCCAAATGATTACCCGTATGTACATACCCATATGCTGCCGACTTACGGCACATGTTCAGGAAATGCCCCCGGACATTTAAAATCCCTGCTTGCAGGTAACCACTGCATGTTCCCTGTAATCGACGGACAGATGCGTACTGGCGGAGAGCAGAACATTTATTTTGCGGAACTGGATGGTCTGCAGATACGCAGTTACTTTATAGAGATAATGGGAGAGGGATAATCATATGATTCTTGGAATGGATTTTACCTTTTTAAATAAATATTGGTTTTACTATGCAAATGGATTAAAGCTGACGCTTCAGCTTGCCTTTTGGACATTAATTTTAGCTTCAATAATCGGGATTGCCATGGGAATGGTACGTGCCCAGAATTATAAATTTATCAGCCTGATTATTGACGGTTTTATAAATTTTATACGCGGCATTCCGATTATGGTGCAGGTGTTCATCGTGTACTATGGGATTGCCAGTCAGCTGCCGCAGTTTTGGGCTGCCGTTGCGTCTCTGAGCGTGAACAGCTCAGTTTACATCGCAGAACATACGCGGGCCGGAATGCAGGCGGTAAATAAGGGACAGATGGAGGCGGCCCGATGTATCGGGATGTCAAAACTGGAAGCAAACTGGTACATTATAATCCCACAGGCAATTAAAAATATCCTGCCTTCTCTTTGTAATGAATTTATTCTGCTGATTAAAAATACATCCATTGTATCCGTAATTGCGCTTCATGAGCTGACATACACATCCAATTCCGTAAGGGCAAATACTTTTTTGGCTTATGAACCATTAATTGTTACAGCAGTGATTTATTTTGTTATTACTTATACAATTAAGAAGCTGGTTGGGATACTGGAGAGGAGGCTTCATGCACATGACTAAGGAAAAAGATGTTATTATCCAGGTAAAGGGACTGAAAAAGAGTTTCGGAAGCCTGGAGGTGCTTAAAGGCCTGGATGTGGAAATCGATCGCGGAGAGGTGGTAGTAGTAATTGGCCCGTCAGGTTCCGGAAAATCTACTTTCTTAAGATGCCTGAATCTGCTGGAATCTCCCACAGCCGGCGATATTTTGTTTCATGGGAAATCTATTCTGGGCAAAGGCCTGAATCTGGATGAATATCGGGAAAAGTTTGGCATGGTATTCCAGCTGTTTAACTTGTTTGAAAACTTAAGCGTACTGGATAATGTGACAATTGGCCCAAGAAAAGTTAAAAAGATTCCCAAGGAGGAAGCTGAGAAGCAGGCCATGGGACTGCTGAAAAGGGTTGGGCTTGATAACAAAGCCGATGCATATCCGTCCCAGCTGTCCGGCGGACAGAAACAGAGAGTGGCCATAGCCCGGACCCTGGCAATGGAGCCGGAGGTTATTCTGTTTGACGAGGCAACTTCGGCATTGGACCCTGAAATGGTGGGAGAGGTTCTTCAAATAATGCGGCAGCTGGCAGAGGATGGCATGACCATGGTAGTCGTAACCCACGAAATGGGATTTGCAAGGGAAGTAGGGGACAGGCTGATCTTTATGGACGGCGGATATATTGTGGAGGAAGGCGATCCAAAGAATGTGATAGCCAATCCCCAACATCAGAGGACGAAAAATTTCCTAAGTAAAATGCTGTAGAAACATTGTATTATTTACTTTAAGAGTCCGTCGCCTAATAGGCGGCATGAATTCAGGTATGCCAAATGTGCCTGCCAGACTTTTATGTAGGCGGTGTGCCTGCAGCCGGGCGCATACAGGTTTACTTTGTTCGTAGGCCCAAGGGCTTATAGAAGATAAAAAGGAGCGAAAAACTATGAAAAAAAAGAGGTTAGTTGCAATGGGGCTTGCGGCCGTAATGACACTTTGTATGGCTGCATGCAGCAGTACAGAAACAAAGCCTGCAGACCAGGGTGAAACTACTGCAAAAGCAGCAGAAGCGCAGACTGAGGCACAGAAAGAACAACAGGCAGCACCCGCCCAGGATATGGGTCCCATTTTTACGGATCTGGTAGAAAACGGCGTGCTGAGAGTCGGCATTATTGGCAATGATCCTACCTTCTGCTATCACACGATTGAGGACGGAAAAGATGTGCTTGCAGGCTTTGAGGTTGCCGGCATGTATGAGATGGCAAAACGCCTTACAGACTATCTTGGCAGAGAGGTGACAGTTGATTTTTATGAATCCGATTTTACAGGCTGTATGTCAGCCCTGGAATCGAAGAAAATTTTCTTTGTAACCCGTTTGGCTCCCACAGAAGAACGTATTAAAACCTGGCTGTTTACAGATGTATACCACAAATCTGATGAATGCTATGTGGCATTAAAGGATAATGTTGACAATGAAAAATTCGGAGGAACTCTGGAAGGAGTTACAGTTGCAGCTCAGATGGGTTCCACAGACGTTATTTTTACAAACTTTAAATATCCGGATGCTCAGATTGAGGAACTGCCTATGGTGTCTGATCTGCTGCTGGCAGTGAAGAACAAGAAGGTAGACCTTGCAGCAATGAATGCAGTATCAGCGGCAATGTCAGTGGAGGCAAATGATGATCTGGCACTGGTGGAGAAGATCTGCTGGGCGCCTGGGGACGATCTGGATAAGGGCTGCGGCCTTTGTATGGCTTATGGAAACGAAGACTTTGCTGAATGGTGCAACGGATTTTTCAGTGACATCAGGGCCGAGGGCCTTTGGGCTCAAATGCAGGATGATGCTGCATCAAGCCTTGACGC
>CATLBO010000017.1 GCA_949879025.1 uncultured Hungatella sp.
GCGTCCCCTGCTTCCGCTGATACAGGGTTCTTCCCAGTGGTGAAGGGCGGCTCTGGCCACTTTTGCTGAAAAACCGCTGCGGCAGAAGCCAAGGCTGCAGGTTCGGTCAATGCGGCACATATGCGGACACAGCTGGCAGTCTGTGTAACCAAAGGGGAAAGAGGCGGCTGTAGTCGGGATATTCTGCATTTTTCTCTCACTTTCATTGACAAATATTAGGGAAAGGTCTAAAATATGTTACTATTATAAATGTAGAAGAGAAAAATGCAAGAAGAGAGGCAAAAAATTATGGAAAAAAAGTCAGCTCTTGCCTTTCAGTATGCGTTTCCGAAAACAGTCCCTGTTATGGTGGGATATATTTTCCTTGGAATGGCATACGGAATTTTGATGGAAGTAAATGGATTTGGGATTTTATGGACATTGGCCATGAGCCTTTTGGTGTATGCAGGAAGTCTGCAGTATGTGGGAGTAACGCTGCTGGCGGCTGGGGTGAATCCTGTCTATGCATTCCTTATGGGGCTGATGATCAATGCCCGCCATTTATTTTATGGAATTTCCATGCTTGGGAAATATCGGGACCTGAAGAGATTTAAGGCATATTTAATATTTGCTTTGACAGATGAGACTTTTTCTGTTGTGTGTAATGAGAAGGTGCCAAGAGCCATTGACAGGGAGTGGGTGTTTTTGTGGGTGTCACTTCTGAACCAGTGCTATTGGGTTCTTGGAAGCGTCATGGGAAATGTTCTTGGAAGTGTGATAAGCTTTAATGCAAAAGGACTGGATTTTGCCCTGACTGCGTTGTTTGTGGTGATTTTTACGGATCAGTGGAAAAGCAGAAAAGATCATGGACCGGCGCTGGCAGGGATGGCAGGATCAGTGATCTGCGTGTTCCTTTTTGGGGCTGACACATTTATTATTCCGGCGATGATCGTGATTCTGGGCATATTGAGCATTGGATACCAAAGGGAAGCCAAAAGGGAGGTAAAGGAAATTGGACAGTGAGATGGTAAAGAGGATCTGCATAGCAGGGGCATTAGCAGGGGCAACTTTGATTACCCGGTTTCTTCCGTTTTTTCTGTTTCCTGCAGGGAAAAACATTCCCAAGTATGTCGAATACCTGGGAAAGACGCTTCCATATGCTACCATAGGCCTGTTGGTTGTATACTGCCTGAAGGATGTCCAGGTGTCGGCTGCTTCCCATGGGCTTCCGGAACTGATATCCATTGCAGTAATCGTTATACTCCACTGGCGGAAAGGAAATTCCCTATTAAGCATCGGGGCAGGCACCGCAGTATATATGGCCCTTGTCCAGAGGGTATTTGTATAAGAGAAAGGGCTGTGTTTTCCGTGGAACACCGCCCTTTCCCTTTTGGTATCTGATTTCTATGCTGCTATTTCACATCCTCCGGATCTTTGGATGCAGCGGGTGTAAGGAAAGGATACATTTCCTCATAAAATTCCAGCTCTGCTTCTGTCTCCGGCAATGCGGGAATCAGGCCGGTACACTCCATGGAAGAAGCGACCGGATTGTTCAGATAATCATCCTTGTCTGCATTATAGATATCCATTTTCATCACCTCACCTATAGTGTTTGCCATAGCTGAAAAAAGTATTCGGAGATTTTGTAAAAATGAGCAGTGCTTCAATCTTTTTTGCGTCTGGACAGAAGCATAGAGAGAATGGTATAATGTCCAGGCAGGACGTGAATTTGTTTTAAAAATCCGCAGCCAGGCGTATGCAGGCTTGTTTTGCAGATTTACGGCCAATACTAACCCGGAAGAATACTTACGGGAAAGAAAGAGAGGATTGTTTTATGAGGAAAGCATTATCAATTTTTATGGCATGTGCCATGACAGCAGCTGCATTGGCAGGCTGCTCACCTTCAGGACAGGGAAACAGCAGCGAGACGGCGGCATCCATGGAGAGTACGCCAGCTGAGACTTCCAGAGAAGCTGAAACTGCCAAAAACCAGGAGGCGGAAAGCAGCACAGAGGCAGAAGCCAGTCAGGAAGCACCAGGAGAATCCCAGGTGCTGCGTATCGGATCGCTGAAGGGACCAACTACCATGGGACTGGTGTCTTTGATGGACAAAGCTGCTAAAGGGGAAAGCCAGGGAGCTTATGAGTTTACCATGGTTACTGCTGCAGACGAGCTGGTGGGCAAGGTGGTGTCAGGCAATGTGGATATTGCGCTGGTTCCGGCTAATATGGCCGGTATTTTGTATCAGAAGACCAATCAGGGGATTCAGGTGCTGAATATCAATACACTGGGGGTTTTGTATATAGTGGCAGCTGATGATTCTATTAAGGCTATTTCTGATCTTAAGGGAAAAACCGTATATATGACAGGAAAGGGAACGACTCCTGACTATGTGTTCCAATATTTGCTGAAAGGCAATGGACTTAAAGAGGGGGACGTTACAGTTGAGTATAAATCTGAGGCTGCAGAGGTGGCAGCGGTTTTAAAGAAGCAGCCAAATGCTGTCGGCCTTCTGCCGCAGCCATTTGTGACTGTGGCTATGGCGCAGAATGAGAATCTTAAAATGGTTATGGATCTGACAGAGCAGTGGGACGGTCTCCAGGCGGAAGGAGGCGGAAGCCTGGTAACAGGGGTTACGGTGTGCCGCAAAGAGATACTGGAAGACCGCCGCATGGCAGAGGCAGTGAAGGTGTTTATGCAGGAGCATTGGGGATCTGCAGATTTTGCCAATGCCCATGTGGAGGAAACAGCTCAGCTTGTGGCAGAGGCAGGGATTATTGAGAAAGCGCCTGTGGCGCAGAAAGCCCTTCCCTACTGCAGCATTGTGTGTATAGAGGGTGAAGAGATGAGAGGGATGCTGTCAGGCTATTTGAATGTACTGTATGAACAGGAGCCATCTTCTGTAGGCGGCAGTGTTCCGGACGACGGGTTTTACTATGTTCCATAGGAGAAGTCATGAAATGTAACGGTATAAAATGGGGAAGCAGGCTGCTGGCAGCAGGATTTTGGCTGCTGGTCTGGCAGCTTGCCGCCTTTGTTATTGGTAATCATATTATCCTTGTGGGGCCGTGGGATACGGTTCTGGCTTTGGGGCGCCTGATTCCTGACTGGGATTTCTGGCGCTCCATTGCCTCTTCTTTTGGAAAAATTACTATGGGGTTTTTGTCAGCTTTTGCCGCAGGGATAGCGTTAGGCGGCATAGGGTACTGCATAACGCCGGTAAAAGAACTGATGGAACCGATTATGGCACTGCTGAAAGCAGTTCCGGTGGCTTCTTTTGTGATTTTGGCTTTGATATGGGCAGGATCGGCAAACCTGTCAGTTCTCATTGCATTTATTGTGGTGCTGCCTATGATCTATATCAATACTCTGGCAGGTCTTGAAAGTACGGATATAAAATTGCTGGAGATGGCCAGAGTTTTTCGAATAACGATCTGGAAGAAGATTCGCTATATCTATGTACCGGCACTTCTTCCTTACCTGAGAAGCGGCTGCAGGATCGCTTTGGGCATGAGCTGGAAGTCCGGCGTTGCGGCTGAAGTTATCGGGGTTCCGGACCACTCTATAGGAGAGAAACTATATATGGCGAAGATTTATTTGAATACTGCGGACGTTCTGGCTTGGACCGCTGTAATTATTCTGGTCAGCGTGCTGTTTGAGAAGGCTGTTCTGGGACTTTTGGACTGCCTTGTTCCGCAAGGAGGGGTATATGAGTCTGACGGTTCGTAATTTGAGCAAGGCATTTGGAGATCTCCAGGTACTTCAGGAGGTAAACCTTGCCTTTCGGGATAATGGGATCTACTGCCTTATGGGCGCTTCAGGAACGGGAAAGACCACATTTCTCAGGATTCTCATGGGGCTTTGCAAGGCTGATTCGGGGGAGATAGAGGGAGTGGAGGGGAAGCGGTTCAGTGTGGTTTTTCAGGAGGACAGGCTGTGTGAGAGCTATACGCCGCTTGACAATGTAATGATGGCAGCAGAGCGATCCATGACCAGGGAAAACGCAAAAAAGGAGCTGTGCCGGCTTTTGCCAAAGGAGTCTGTTTTACGGCCTGTGCATACACTAAGCGGCGGCATGAAGCGGAGAACGGCAGTATGCAGAGCGCTTCTTGCCGCCTATGATATTCTTCTCATGGATGAGCCCTTCACAGGGCTGGATGAGGATACAAAGAGACAAGTGATACAGTATGTGCGGGAAAAGACAGATGGAAAACTGGTGATTTTGTCTACCCATATAGAAGAGGACGCAAGGGAACTGGGGGCTCAGGTGGTAAGGCTGGATCATGCCTGAAAATTAAAAACTGCACAATTCCAGGCATAAAACGGACAGAGTCACGATACTGTGTATTTGGCAGTAACAGTGAGATCAAGAATAGAGAAAATAATTATACGGAAGACCGGAACAAAAAAAGTGCTTGAAACAAGCACTTTTATGCGGATAACAGGAATCGAACCTGCACGGTCTCCCACCAGAACCTAAATCTGGCGCGTCTGCCAATTCCGCCATATCCGCAGATTGAAACTATTGAACATTGTATCAAAGGCAATTGTATTTGTCAATACAGATCCTTAAGGTTCCCACTAAGTGGTATAGCAGTTATTTGGAGAAATGGCAAAAAAAATCAGGAAAAAATAGGTGAAAGTAATTGATAAAAATATCACAATATGCGATAATAGAAAAAGCTATGAAGTTTTTAAAATAAATTTTAATATGCGGAGGGATAAGTTATGAAAGTAACCATTTGTATTGGAAGTGCGTGTCACTTAAAGGGGTCAAGAGAGATTATTAAGGAGATGCAGGAACTGGTTGCGGCAAACGGCGTAAAGGACAAGGTGGATTTAAATGGTGCGTTCTGCAGCGGCAACTGTGTTAAAGAAGGCGTGTGCGTAACCGTAGACGGGACTTTGCATTCCTTAAAGCCTGAGGACTGCAGCGAGTTCTTTAATAAGGAAATTTTAGGGAGGCTGTAATCATGGCAATCATTGATTTCAAGGCTACGAAGTGTAAGCATTGTTATAAATGCGTCCGCAACTGTGAAGTCAAAGCGATCATGATTAAAGACGGCCGGGCGGAAATTATGCCTGAGAAGTGTATTCTGTGCGGAACCTGTCTGCAGATCTGCCCTCAGTCGGCTAAGAAGCTGGTCAGCGATCTGAGCAAGGTAAAGGGATATATTTTAAGTGGTCAGAAGGTAGTTGTGTCCATCGCTCCTTCTTATATGGGACTGCTGAAATATAAAACCATAGGGCAGGTAAAGGCGGCGTTAAAGAAGCTGGGATTTGCGGACGTCAGGGAAACATCTGAGGGGGCGGTGCTGGTGACGGAAGAATATACCAGGTTGCTTCAGGAAGGAAAGATGGAGAATATCATCACTACCTGCTGTCCCAGCGTGAATGACCTGATTGAAATTTATTATCCTCAGCTGGTGCCTTATCTGGCGCCGGTGGTATCACCGATGATTGCCCATGGGCGGCTTCTTAAAAATGAGTACGGGCAGGATACAAAAGTGGTGTTCCTTGGGCCGTGTATTGCCAAGAAGAAAGAATCTCAAGACCCCAGGCATGAAAACTGTATTGATGCGGTGCTTAATTTTAATGATATCCAAAGCTGGCTGAAGGATGAAGACATCTGCATTGAGGAATGCGAGGATGATCCTTTTGAGCGTATGAATCCAAAGGTAAACCGGCTGTATCCTGTAACCAGCGGGGTCATCAGCTCTGTACTTGCCACAGAAGGCAGAGTGGACTCTTACCGCAAATTTTATGTCCATGGGACAAAGAACTGTGTGGATCTGTGTGAAAGCATTACCAGGGGAGAGATTAAAGGATGCTTTATTGAACTGAACAACTGTGCAGGCGGATGTATCCAGGGGCCGACAGTGGAAGACGACACGGTCTCCCGGTTTAAGGTGAAGATGGATATGGAGGATGCCATTAAGAAAGACCCTGTAGATTCCAAGACAGTTGCTCAGATGCTGGTGGATGTACAGATGGAAAAGACATTTATGGATCGCTCGTCCAGGGAGCCTATGCCTACGGAGGAAGAAATTCGGGCTATTTTGCGTGAGACGGGAAAGAACCGTCCGGAAGACGAGTTAAACTGCGGCGCCTGCGGTTATCCTACTTGCCGCGAGAAGGCCATAGCCGTTTTCCAGAAGAAAGCGGAACTGAATATGTGCATTCCGTTTATGCATGCCAAGTCGGAATCATTTGCCAATCTGGTTATGGAGACATCGCCGAATATTGTTCTCATTGTGGATAAGGATATGAAGGTTATGGAATATTCTGCAGTAGGCGAGAAATATTTCGGAAAAACCCGGGCCGAAGCTCTGGATATGTATCTGTATGAATTTATTGATCCGGTAGATTTCCAATGGGTGTATGACACGCATCAGAGCATTCACGGTAAGAGGGTTAAGTATGAGGAGTATAACCTGTCTACGCTTCAGAATATTGTATACATAGAGAAGGAAGACGTGGTTCTGGCCACATTTATCGATATTACAAAAGAAGAGGAGCAGGCTAAGGCTGATTATGACAAGAAGCTGGAGACTGTTGACTTGGCTCAGAGAGTTATTCATAAGCAGATGATGGTGGCTCAGCAGATTGCCGGGCTTTTGGGAGAAACCACAGCAGATACGAAGACGACCCTTACGAAACTTTGTCAGTCCATGCTGGAGGACGGGAATGAAAGCGAGGTTCGATAGATGGGAGTTACAGTTGACGTTGCTTATAAAAGCCTGAATAAATTTACAGAGATACTCTGCGGCGACAGCGTGGAGATTTTGAAGACCGTTGACTCTGACATTTTGATTCTGGCAGACGGTATGGGCAGCGGCGTTAAGGCCAACATCCTGTCTACCCTGACCAGCAAGATTCTGGGAACTATGTTTTTAAACGGCGCCACTTTGGATGAGTGCGTGGATACTATTGTGGAGACTCTGCCAGTATGTCAGGTACGGGGAGTGGCATACTCCACATTCAGCATTCTGCAGGTTTTCCACAGCGGTGATGCCTATCTGGTGGAGTTTGACAATCCCGGCTGCATTTTTATCCGGGACGGCAAGCTGATGGAAATTCCCCAAAGCATCCGGGAGATTGACGGCAAGAAAATTAATGAGTTTCGATTCCGGGTAAAAAAGGGAGACGCACTGATTCTGATGAGCGACGGTACCATCCATGCAGGCGTGGGGCAGCTGCTGAATTTTGGCTGGCTGTGGGAAGACATTGCAGATTATGCGGTGAAGGAATATGGAAAGACCGTGTCGGCTGTGCGTCTGGCTACGGCTATATGCCATGCCTGTGACGAACTTTATATGTTCCGGCCGGGGGATGATACTACTGTAGCCTGCATGCGGATCATTGACAGCAAGCCAGTGCATCTTATGACCGGGCCGGCCAGCAATGCGGATGACGATGAGCGGATGGTGGCGGACTTTGTAGGGGACCCAAATGCAAGAACCATTGTATGCGGAGGAACCAGTTCCACCATTGTATCGAGAGTGCTGAAGAAGCCTTTGGATGTTTCCCTGGATTATGTTGACCCGGAGATCCCGCCTATTGCTTTTATGGAAGGCATAGACCTGGTAACTGAGGGAGTGCTGACATTGAACCGGGTGCTGCAGCTTTTAAGGCGGTATGTGAAAAAGGAAAGCGTGGCAGAGGATTTCTTTGAAGAGCTGGATAAGCCCAACGGAGGCTCCATGGTTGCCAAGATGATCATCGAAGACTGTACGGAGATTCATCTCTTTGTGGGGAAGGCCATTAACAGCGCTTACCAGAACCCGGGGCTGCCCTTTGATCTGGGTATCCGGCAGAATCTGGTGGAACAGCTTAAGAATACTTTGGAGGAAATGGGGAAACCGGTGACGGTAACCTATTACTAATTGACAGCAATAGAGAAAGCTGGCCAGAGTGAAGATTTCTTTTGGCCGGCAGAACAGGAAGGAAAGAAGAGGAGGAGAAAAAGGGATGGTAACAAATGATGCAACCATATTGAAAGTAAAGCATGACGTGCTGCGTGAGGTGGCGAAGCTGGCATGGGACGGAAAGCTGGACGAGTGCAGGGAGGAGATGCCTTACAAAATGATTCCGGGACCTCAGGCCCAGTTTAGGTGCTGCATTTATAAGGAGAGGGAGATTATCAGGCAGAGGGTCCGGCTGGCAGAGGGAAAGTGTCCGTCAGGAAAAGACTCCATCAATGTTGTTCAGGTCATTGGAGCAGCCTGCGAGGAGTGCCCCATTGCTTCTTATGTTGTAACAGATAACTGCCGGAAATGTATGGGAAAGGCTTGCCAGAATTCCTGTAATTTCGGTGCGATTTCCATGGATGATACCAGGGCCCACATAGATCCTTCCAAGTGCAAGGAATGCGGAAAATGTGCCCAGGCATGTCCTTACAGCGCTATTGCCCACCTGGAAAGACCCTGTAAAAAGGTATGTCCGGTAGATGCCATTACTTATGATGAATACGGCATCTGCGTTATTGATGAGAAAAAGTGCATCCAGTGTGGCGCCTGCGTCCACAGCTGCCCATTTGGGGCTATTGGAACAAAGACGTTTATGGTGGATATTATCCGTTTGATCAATGCCGGTAAACGGGTGGTTGCCATGGTGGCTCCTGCCACAGAGGGGCAGTTCGGGCCTGATATTACTATGGCAAGCTGGAGAACAGCTCTTAAGAAGATTGGATTTGCGGATATGATTGAAGTGGGACTGGGTGGAGACATGACTGCAGCTGCGGAGGCTGCGGAGTGGGCCGAGGCCTATAAGGAAGGCAAGAAGATGACTACCTCCTGCTGTCCTGCTTTTGTCAATATGATTAAACAGCATTTCCCCATGCTTCTTGACAATATGTCCACCACCGTGTCGCCTATGTGCGCAGTGTCGAGACTGGTAAAAGAGAAAGATCCGGGAACGATCACCGTATTTATCGGCCCCTGCATTGCCAAGAAGAGCGAGACTCTGGATCTGAATATTCAGGGGAACGCAGATTATGCTCTGACATTCGGCGAAGTCCGGGCCATGATGCGGGCTAAGGATGTAGAACTGGAGCCGGAGGAGAACAGCTATCAGGACAGCTCTGTGTTCGGCAAGAGATTCGGTAACGGCGGCGGAGTGACGGCTGCAGTGGTTGAATGTTTTGAGGAGATGGGCGAGGACATTAAGCCTGAAGTGATGAAGTGCAATGGGGCTGCAGAGTGCAAGAAGGCGCTGCTTCTGATGAAGGTCGGAAAGCTGCCAGCGGACTTTATTGAAGGCATGGCCTGCGTAGGCGGATGCGTGGGAGGCCCAAGCAAGCATAAGGCTGAGTTGGAGGCCAAGAAGGCAAGAGATACGCTGATTGGCGGGGCTGATAAGAGGAAAGTGCTGGAGAATTTGGAGAAGCTGGGGGCGGATAAGGTACATATGCATCGAAGCTGACCAAAGGTCAGGGTTATGACAGGTACGATTAGCATTTTTGCAAAATATTAAAAACCGGGAGGCCGTGTTTTCAAGGCCTTTCGGTTTTTAATTTTCAGCGGGGGGATAGTGGAAGATATTACTATTCAAAGGCTGTGTTTAATGATATAATCGAAAAAAAGCTGCTAAAAGTGAAGCATCAGAAATGAAGTGGCTTTGTCCGGAGATGAATGGATGGATGTATTGAACAAGGAACAGCGCCATAAAGCCATGAGTCATATTAAAAGCAAAGATACCAGTATCGAATTGGCGCTTCGTAAAGCGTTATGGAAAAAGGGGTATCGTTACCGGAAAAATTATAAGGCGCTGCCAGGAAGCCCAGATATCGTACTTACGAAGCATAGGATAGTCATTTTTTGTGACGGCGAATTATTCCATGGAAAAAACTGGGAGGTTATGCGGCCTAAGCTGCTTAAGGGGAATAACCCTGAATACTGGGTAAGCAAGATAGAGAGGAACATGAAGAGAGACTGGGAAAATGAAAAAACATTGCTTTTTCTAGGCTGGACAGTAATTCGCTTTTGGGGAAACGATATTTTGAAGAATCCAGACGGATGTATAAAGGTGATAGAAGAAACCATATTAGAAGGTTTGACGGAAAGCATATTGGACTGAGAACGGAGAGCGATAATGAAGAGGATACATATGGAAACTGAGGATGCGACGGTAAAGATGAAGCCGATTATGGTCGTGTCCCTTTTTTCCGGCGGTGGCGGAATGGATATAGGATTTGAGGGAGATTTCCGGGTTTTGAATGCCAGCGTAAATCAATCGCTTAGTAAAACATGGGCTATAGAAAAGAAGGATGAACAGTGGGCAAAGCTGGGGAGGACTAGGTTCCAGCTGGTATTTGCAAATGATATAAAGCCGGAGGCGAAAGCAGCTTGGACTAATTATTTTGGAAGAAAGGGAGTCTCTGCTTCAGACTATCATCTTGGAAGTATAGTAGATTTGGTTAAAAGGCAAAGAGAGGGGGGAGAAAATGTATTCCCCCCCCAAGTGGACGTGGTTATCGGCGGATTTCCCTGCCAAGATTTTTCGATTGCTGGAAAGAGAATGGGATTCAGTTCCAGAATGGGCCATGATGGAAAGAAAATTGGCGAAGACGAGCCCACGGTGGAAAACAGGGGGCAGCTTTATATGTGGATGCGGGAAGTGATCGCTATTACCAAGCCTAAAGTGTTCGTGGCTGAAAACGTTAAAGGACTGACGAATTTAAAGGACGTAAAAGCTGTAATTGAGAGGGACTTTGCTTCGGTTTGTGATGGTGGTTATCTGGTAATACCAGCTCAGGTGCTCAATGCGGCTAACTACGGAGTTCCGCAAAGGCGGGAGAGAGTAATATTTTTTGGATTGAAAAAATCCGAATTGACTGAGAAAGCTCTGCAGGAACTGACGAAAGACGTCATTTCGCAGAAATATTCCCCTTATCCGCCTATAACTCATTATTTGCCGGAAGAACCTGAAAGGGAGGGGCTAAAAAGGTTTGTCACAGTAAGGGAGGCCTTGTCAGGGCTAGAGGAGCCGGAGAGATCTTCTGACATCAGCCACCAGAAATATTCAAAGGCAAAGTATATGGGAAAGCATTGTCAGGGACAGCAGGAGGTGCGACTTGATGGAATAGGTCCTACCATTCGCTCGGAACATCATGGCAATATCGAGTTCCGAAGGTTGTCGCAGGAACATGGGGGAGGCTATGGGGAGGAATTAGCCAAGGGTCTGCCGGAACGGAGACTGACCGTCAGGGAATGCGCCAGGATACAGACATTCCCTGATGATTACGATTTTGTAATATCGGCTAAAAGGGGAAATAAGCCAGTTTCAGGTTCAGAGGCATATAAGATCATTGGCAATGCGGTTCCGCCACTGTTGGGATATCACATTGCAAAAAGGCTGGAAGATAATTGGAATTTTTATTTTGGAGAGGAGAATGCTGAGGGAATGTTAAAAAATAATGAACCTTCATTAAAAGAATTTGAAGAATTATGTAACAGAGCTTGTAAAATCATGAATGATAGAGCGCAGGCCAGTCCAGATTACTATCTGTCTAAAGAAGCCAGGAAACTGGAGCCGGAGGTATTGGAAGCCTTGGAAAAGGCGGCAGTGGGAACGGGGTTTGAAGGCATGGTAAAGATGGTAAGCGGACAAAGATTTCCTGACATCGTTATAGGAAAATCTTACGGGGTTGAAGTGAAATCAACAAAAGGGAACAGATGGGAAACTGTTGGAGGAAGCGTGGCAGAGGGGACAAGAATTGAAGGGGTAAGGCACATTTTCTGTCTGTTTGGAAAATTGCAGAAGCCAGTGGAATTTAAAGTAAGAAGATATGAAGAATGCCTGTGCGATATAGCGGTTACCCATAGTCCAAGGTATCGGATAGATATGGAGCTGCCAGAAGGAGCGACCATATTTGACCGGATGGGAATTACATATGATGAAATGCGCAGACTTGATAATCCGATCACTCCTGTAGTCAGTTATTACCGTTCCATGCTAAAGCCGGGGGAATCCCTGTGGTGGATTAATGGCGAGGAGGTAGAAACGGATTCAGCACCAGCAAAAATCCGGATGTGGAAAACCCTTCCAAGTGAAGAAAGGCAGAGCCTGACTGCCCAGGGATTTGCATTATTTCCGGAATTATTTGGCAGTAGCCTTAATAAATATGAACGCTTTACCTTGTGGCTGGTAGCAAAGCATGGAGTTGTCTATCCTTCCCTCCGGGACGCCTTTTCCGCAGGAGGGCAATCAGATTTATTCATAAATGGAAAGCGGTATAAAAGGTTGCCTAAAAAGTATATTCAGCTGAATCGATACAAACAAAAGGTGAAAGAAATAATCATGACTGCTGATAATGATGTGCTGATTGAGACATGGAATGCAGATCAAGATATGCTTAAGAATCGAATGGAAGCGTGGATGGGGTTAATTTGTAAAATGGCTGCAAATGAGGATTTTGATGTTTTCAATCTGCTAAAAGACATTTTAGGTGAATAATTTTTAAAATAGTTAAGAAAGGCGATGGATGTGGTGTTGGCTGCAACGGATATTTATAAGAGCTACGGCGGGCGAGCGATTCTTAAGGGCGTGAATCTGGAGACCTTTCCTGGAGAGTGTGTGGGAATTGTGGGAAGCAATGGATGCGGAAAAACCACTCTTCTCTCCATTCTTGCAGGGGCTGTAAAAGCGGATAAGGGAAGCGTAAGCCTGGATGGGAAGCAGGCGGGGAAAAGCCGCAGCGCCTATACGAATGCAGTGGCCTATGTGCCTCAGGAGAATCCGCTGATCGAGGAACTGACGGTTCAGGATAATCTGCTTTTATGGTATGGCGGAAATAAGAAGGCTCTGGAACAAGATCTGAAATCAGGGGCAGCAGCATTTTTGAGAATTGGGGATATGATTGGACGGACTGTGGAAAAGCTGTCTGGGGGGATGAAGAAACGGGTCAGCATAGCCTGTGCCCTGTCCAATCATGGGGAGGTTCTGATACTGGACGAACCTGGAGCGGCACTGGACATGGAATGCAAGGCAGATATCCGCTGCTATCTGGAGAAGTACCGGAAAGCAGGAGGAACTGTGATTTTAACGTCCCATGAGATGACGGAACTGTCAGTCTGCACAAAAATGTATGTTTTAAAAGATGGTAAGTTGAAATTGATTGAAAATGGATTGCCGGAAGAGAAATTAATAGAGTATTTTAGATGAATTCCTGCCGTATCCAAAGATTAGTCTTTTTCCTGACATTATCCTATACTGGGAGATGTCGGTTGCAACCTATGTGGATAAGTGTTACAATAAATAAGGAAATTCAGCAGGAAAGGCAGTACAGGCTGCTAAGTTTCTGGTGCACTCTTAAAGCCGTTTTGTATCAATTTTAGGAATGCATTCTAAAAAGGCAGGAGGAAAAGTATTATGAAATGTGGTGTATGCGGTACAGAGATTGGCGTTGACGAAAAGGTCTGTCATGGATGCAAAAGCCCTGTGGAACAAAGCCGTTCTGCATTTGGAGACGCTATGACAGAGGCTGCCAGCAGTATGGCAGCAGGCGGATCAGAGCCTGATGAGATAGGCAGTGGGCAGGAAGGGACAGGAGAGATGCCAGGAAGCAGCAAGGCGGATGGGGGCGTGCCGGAAACGGGAAACCAGGCTCAGGGAAGCGCTTTGCCGGAAGGCGCAGGCAAACCGCCGAAATCCGGGAAGAAAACAGGAATCATTATCGGTGTGGCAGCGGCAGCCGCTGTGGCAGTGGGGGCATTGGCATTTTCTTTCATGGGAAGAAAAGATCCGAAACAGGTGGTGATTGATGCGTTCGAGAACATTTGCCCCGATGATCAGGTGAAGCCTTTGGAAGAATTGTTTGGCATCAGCCAGTTTGCGGAAAACGCAAAGACAGCAGATGTGGAGGACTCCATCAGCCTGATTCTGGAGGACTGCTCAGAGGCGGAAGTGAGGGAGTGGGCGGGAAGCGGCTTTCGTGTTTCGGCTCAAAGTGATAAGACAAACAAGAAAAATGCTGCTGATATAGCAGTGATCTATAAAGATATGGAACTTGCCAACCTGGAGATATACTATGGTGACGAAACACTGATGATGGCAATTCCCCAGCTTTCCTCAAAAGTATTTACCATGGATCTGGGAGAAGGGCTGGAACAAAGGCTCCAAAGTTCTCCTTTAATCGGGCCGGTGCTGAAAGATTCGGAGGTTGACATAGAGGGAATATTGGACTATTTCCATGAGCAGGTAGAAAAGGCAGAATCTGGGGAGGCAGCCTTTGACCTTGACAGCCTGAGGACCCGTTTCAGAGAGGGAACCCAGGCCCAGGAAAAGTTCAAAGAGGCTCTTGTAGTAGAGAAGGGAGAAAAGGGAACCTTTACCATGGACGGAGGAGAGGTATCCTGTAATGGTTATAAGGTTTTGGTCAGCAAGGATTCTATGATGGAATTTTTGCGGACCTCTGCGGACTTCTTTTTAAATGACCAGGAATTGAAGGATCAGTTTATCATGCAGCTGGAGCAGAGCGTGAAATTGGCAGAACTAATGGGCGGTGTAAGCTCAGGGATTTCAGCTGACCAGATCTATGCAGACAACATAGAAGATATGAAGGACTCAGTCAGCGAGATGATTGATTTCCTGGATAAAAGCCTGACAGATGTGGACATGACAGTTTATGTGGATAAGAAAGGACGTCTGGCGGCAGTGGATGGCTCTACGAAGCTGATAGATCCGGACAGTGAGGCAGATGAAGCAGAACAGGATGGGATTAATGCAGATTTTAGCTTCCGGCTTCAGGGCGGCGCATATTTGACTCAGAATATGACAGCAGATATCGTGCTGGAAAACAGCGGAGAACATTTAGAGTTTTCTATGGTGAAAAACGGCACTTATGACGGGAAGAGCCTGACAGGAGACTTGGCACTGGATATGAGCCTGGACGGGGAGGACAAGATGAAAGGGGGGATCACCTGTACAGGCACTTATAATTCTGACGGCGGAGATTACCATATGGGTCTTGGGATTACAGCAGATGATTCCCTGCTGGCGGACATTTCCATGAGCGGAGTCGTGGATCAGCTGGAAAAAGGCACTTCCATTCACGCTGACATTGACGAACTGAAACTGACATTAATGGATGCCATGGCACAGATATCATTTAATGGTGAGTATTCATACAATCCTTTAAGCAGTGGGATAACAGAGCCGGAGGGAGAGTCCTTTGACGTGTTTGCGGCAGATGAAGCTGATCTGGAAAGTATTTTTATGGAAGTTTATATGAATGTAATGCAGCTTATGATGCAGCTGGAACAGTAATGAAAACAGAATAGGAAGAGGTTTGCTATGCATCTGGTTTATTTGAAACTGGAATTGAAGAGAGCATATAAACGGCTTCCGCACCTTTATGCAGGGGCAATCATGCTGCTTATGACGGCAGCAGTGATTGCCCTCTTGTCCAGCCGCCTTTTATACGGTGAGAGCGTGGCAGGCACCGTGGCAGTGGGAGTGTCGGTTCCAAAGGAAGATGATCTGGCCAGACAGGTGGTGAAGATGATAAGCTCCCTGGAAAGCGTGGGAAGCGTATGCCGGTTTCAGTACATGGACAGAGAGGCCTGCCTTAAGGAACTGGAAGAGGGAAAACTGTATGCAGTGCTGGATGTGCCGGAAGGGTTTGTCCAGGACATTATGAACGGAACCAATACTCCGGTAACCGTATGGTTTAACCCAGATGCCGGCATAGAGGGGAAGCTGTTTCAGGAGCTGACGGACGCAGGAGCCCTGACTCTTGGAGCCAGTCAGGCAGGGATTTATGCTGGCAATGAGTTATACCGGATATGCGGCCTGGAGGATGCTGTCGGGGATCTGGAACGGGATTTGAATCAGCGGTATATGGAGTACAGCCTTCAGAGAACCGGATATTTCCGGCATCTGAATGTAGATGCCACAGGAGATGTAAATACTATGGAATTCTATGAGATCAGCATGTATGTATTGTTTATGTTCCTGACTGCGATTCCCGTATCAGGGTATCTGATGCCTTCCAAAAGGGTTATGGGGCAGAAACTGTCTTTGGCGGGCTTAGGCGGCGGATATCGGGCGGCAGTTAAGATCGCAGGCATGGGATTTCTTATGGCAGCAGCTACTTTTCCGGTAGTATTGGTGGCTGTTATGGCAGATGTGGTGGAAATGAGCGTGATTCTGGCAGCGGCATGGGCGGTTTCCTGCGTGACAGCATCGGGAATCGTGGTGCTTTTGTTCCAAATGGCAGGTACGCTTTTAGGCGGGATCATGCTGCTGTTTTTTGTGATCACAGGGCAGCATTTTCTGGCTGGCGGTTTCTTGCCTATGGTATTTCTCCCGGCGACAGTGCAGAAATGGGCTGTGTATCTGCCGTCCTCAGTTATTATGGACAGCATAAAGATGGCTTTTATCCAGGAGTGGGACTGGAGCCGGCTGGCAGCGTGCGCCGGAATCGGGGCGGCGGCATGGCTTCTTAGCGGGGCGGCGGAGGTGAGAAGGCAGTGAAAACGGTGTGGGTGTGGTTTTTTCTATGCTGCAAGCGGTATTTGAAAAAAGCCTCTTTTTTTCTGATTCTGTTGCTTCTTCCAACAGCTTCCTTTTTCATGGGCCGTCTGGAAAAGGAGGAAGGGCAGGAAGTCAGAATCGCAGTGTTTGCAGAGGAAATCACCAAAGAAAAGGAAAGAAAGGACAGCATAGGGCAGCAGGAGTCTTTGGAAACAGAATTGCTGGAGATTCTGGTACAGGGAAATACAGAAGAGACGGGAAAAAGGAATCAGGGGCTGTTTCAGTTTTACAGGTGCGAAAGCGAAGAAGACGTAAAGGCCCAGGTGGCATCAGGCAGGGCAGAGTGCGGATATGTGATTTCAAAGGACCTGCGTGGCCGGCTGGACGAAAAAGACTATAGGCGATGCATTCGGGTTTATTCTGCGCCGTCGACAGTTTTGGCGGAGCTTTCTACAGAAGTCGTGTTTGCATCACTGATGAAGCTATATGACAGGGAGATATTTTTAGAGTATGTGGCGGAGAAAATGCCGTGGGATCTGGAAATGATGCAGAAACTGCAGCTGATGCCGGAAGCAGAGGTTATATGGGGGCCGGACACACTGCCAAAACCGGAACAGGCGGCGGGACCTAATCATATGCCGGAGTCTGTGCAGAAGGCCCAGGCCGGACTTGAGGCATTGGCTGGGAAGCTGTATGACAAATGGTTGAATAATGGCAGCACATTCCGGTTTGAGTACCGCTATCAGAGTAAAGAAGGCTTGGAAAACAGGGATAAGACACAGACAGTGAGAGTATTTCCAGTCAGAGGGCTGGCGGCTGTGTATCTTCTGCTGACAGGGCTGTACAGTGCCGTGATGCTGGGCTGGGATGAGCAAAGGGGGCTGTTTGTGCCTCTCGCCCCAGGAAAACGTCTGGCATGCCGGCTGGCGGTTTTGGGCGCCCCAGTGTTTCTTGGCTCATTGTCTGCTTTGGGCGCCCTGGTGACAGGAGGATGCCTGCAGGAGATTGGGCGGGAAATATGGGTAATGGGAATTTATGTATTGGCAGTATGCGCATTCTCCTATGGGGTGAAAGAAGTCTGCAGGAAGCCGCAGACGGTTTGCTGCCTGATTCCATTGTTTCTTGCCGGAAGTTTGGTGTTTGCTCCGGTGCTTGTGGACATCCGGCAGTTCTTTCCCGCCTGGGGATGGATGGAAAAGCTGTTTCTGCCAGCCTATTATTTGAGGGCGTTTTAACTAAAACTAGTCTGCAGCCCAATAAAATGACAGTTAGGGATGGAAATATCTGTCAGGACACAGGCCGTATCATATGTTTAGGCCCGCCAGATCCGGGAGGCATGCTCTAAAAGCTGTTCTCCCGGAGCTGACGCATAATCAGTGTAAGAATCGCTTCTGGCTGTTTTAAGATCCTTGGATACTTCTTCCAGTTTTTCTTCCATCATTTTCAGCCTTTCTGCAGAATTTTCTCCCGTATCTGATCCAGTGGCTTTTATAAGGAGCATCTCGCTCTGCAGTTGAAGCTGCCTGCCCTGAAGGCTGGTTACTTTATGGGAATTGTCCTGGGACGCTTCATTTGCCTGGCAATTTACGCTTTTGCTTGCCCTTTTTTGCTCCCTCATGATCAAAGGATTTGTATAACCTGGTTTTACCTGGATTGTCATTTTATTCATCTCCTTTTTGAAATCTCTGTTATTATTCTTTTATCTGTGAATCTGCCTGTATCCCATAAACACATCCCTAAGAGTCATATGGCTTATATCGGATTTCCATTTATGAAAAATAGAGTGAAAACGTAAATGGCTTTTGTGACAGCGTAAACGGCTGCCAAAGTATTTTGTAATGGAACAGCAGCTAGCACAATACTGTGAGACAAATCTGCTGGTTCTTTCCACAGTTTGTTGATTTGATGATTTTTCCATGTTGCTATCGTCCAAATATTCAATTTGCTGTATAAAGAAATTATCATTTCAACTGACATTGGAAAGAATCAGCCTGCCGTTTACGGATGGGAGATAACCGTTTACGCTGACAGTATTAGTCAATCATAAGAATAGGCGATATATTTTAGAAAAATAAATGCTTTTTATTTAAGGGCAGAAGGTAAGGCGTTATAATAAGATAAAGAATAGCTGAGATATGGAAAAAATGTATACGTAGGAGGTGGAAGATGAGGTTAGACGGAATCAGAATAAATGAATTTACAGGAGGGCTGTTTGTAAAAAATAATGTGAAAACAGAAAAAAGAATACAAGATGTTTCGGCAGCGGATAAAGATTCATGTAAGGAGTATGAGGATATAGCGGTAAAAGTATCTCTTACCAATGCAATTTTAAATCCTAAAAGCTTTGAGGAACGGGTAAAAGAGGATGACCCAAATGATCCTTTTTTAAAGGGGATGGATAAGGGGACTAAGATGATGCTGCTGGCACAGATGGAAGGAAAAACGGTTATACCTGAGCGCTATAGTTTGCTGTCAATAGGCGGCGGCAGCGGCAAAGCAGTGGTGAATCATATGCTCGAGGCCTACGCAAAGCGTTATGACGAACTTGTACAGGGCCATAAGGATGGCAAGAGATCAATTTTTATTACAGATTCCAAAACTGGGGAACTGCGCACGTTGACGCTGGATGAGGAACTGCAGGAACTGAATCAGCTTTTGCAGAGATCCATAGATTGCTTCAATGGACTGGTCGATCAGATGCCTCAGTGGGTGAACGCCCTTGAAAAACATGCAAGTCAGTTAGTTGAATCTGTAAAAAAATATGGAGGTGCAGCCGCTACAGATATGGCAGAGCAGGCAATGGATCATGCGGAAAGACTGCGGAGAGATTTGAAGACTCTGCCGAAGCGGGCCGACGAACGTGAGAGTAAAATATATGCAGCGATTAATGAATTTTTGGCACAATACAAAGGATGGAAAGAGGCAGGGGTGGATATAACGAGCATGGTTAACTGCATAACAATATTTTAATTTATAAAAGGAGGGGCTTATGCTGTCCATAGCCATCTGTGAAGACGAAAACTATTTCTCTGACCATATCAGCAGATTACTGGACTGTTATTTAAGGGAAAATAATCTGGAGGCATCCATTAAGCGTTATTCCGACGGAGAAAAGCTTCTGGCAGCCGGCGTCAACCCTGACATTATTCTGATGGACATCCAGCTTCCGGGAACGAATGGCATGGAGATTATCAGAAGGCTGCGTGAAAAGGGGGGCAGGGGACAGGTCATTTTTATTACGGCATACAGAGAGTACGTGTTCCAGGCCTTTGACGTGGACGCCATCCATTATATTCTAAAGCCTGTGGAAAAAGAAAAATTTTTTTCCGCAATGGAAAAGGCTGTCAGACGCACGGATATTCACAATAACAAAACCCTTTTGCTGATGAAAAACGATTTGAATACAAAGATATTCATAAAAGATATTCTGTACTGCGAGGTGTATGATCACAAAATATTTATAGATACCATTTACGGGAGATTTTCCTATACAGGGACTCTGGATTCTCTGGAGAAACAGTTAGGCAGCGACTTTTTTCGGTGCCATCGAAGCTATATTGTCAACATGAGCCATGTATTGGACAGAGACGGCCAGGTGGTGACCATGGCAGGGGGAGAAAGGATACTGGTGTCCAGAAGAAAGAAACAGGAGTTTGAACGCAGGCTGCTGGAGATATGCAGGAGAGAAGGGATACAATGATTGGGCATAGTGTGATAGGGCTTTTTCTTAATGGGTGGTGGCTTGTGTTTAACGGATGGATTCACTATCTGGAAATCGACTTTCTGTGCAAAGCTGCGGGAAAGCCGGGAGGCAGGCTGATTCCTCTGTGGATAGGGATAAATGAGCTTCTGATTGTGGCAAAGCTTTCCGTGGGCCTGGAGAATAGTTTTTTTCTCCATCTACTGCTTTTGCTGATGTTTTCCATAACCTTTTTAAAAATTCCCTGGGATGCCGCTGCAGCTCCCCTTGTGATCACAGGTACATTGTACACGTTTATAGAGGGATATTCCGCTGTATGCATGTACTGGGTTGCCAGGAATGCAAAGTCAAGGGCCTGGGGGATGGTGCTGCAGATCGGCATATCCCTTTTACTGATGGCAGTGTACTTTGGAATATTGAAGCTGGTCAGAAAAAAATACTCGGATTCCCTGCAGTGGCCGGTTTCTTCTTATCTGTATGTGCTTTTATTTCCCTGCGGCTTTATCGTTATTCTGGTGCGCATGGGCCTGAAGCTGGACAGCAGGGAGCTGGAACGGTATTTTTCAGCTATCGGCATGGATACCAGTATTGCCGTCTTTATAATCCTTAGCGGTGCCATGGCCATTTTTCTTATGATGATAAAAATTTTCTGTACAATTGTGGATCAGGTCAAGCGTGACAATCAAATGGCAATCCTGAAAGTACAGCTGGAGGGGCAGAAGACCTATGTGGAGGAGGCGGAGAAACGGAACCGGGAATATTCTAAATTTCAGCATGATATTGACAACCATTTGCTGGTGGTCTCAGGGCTTATTGGAGAGGGGAATTATGAAAAGGCCCAAGAATATCTGGACAGGCTTCATATCAGGTGCCAGTCATTGGCAGGGAGAAAGCTGGCATCCACTGGAAGAGAGGTTCTGGATATTCTGCTAAATGAAAAGGCAGGATATGCACTTCGCAGCAATATCCGGGTTTCCTGCAGGGTGAGAATTCCAGAGGACTTCGGTTTTGACGATATGGATCTGAGCATTATTTTTGCCAATATTCTGGATAACGCCATACATGAATGCATTGTAGGAGAGTTTGACAATAAGGAAATTTCCTTATTTACAAAAAACCATGGGCGTTTTTTAATTATAGAGTCTGCCAATACCTGGACGCCCAGAACTATGGAAGAAGGAACCGGGCTGACTAATATCAGGAATGTGGCGGCAAAATACCAGGGGATGGCGGAGATTTCCAATATAGACGAAAAGTTCAGGATCAGCATATTGCTGCGCAGCCCTGAAGGCCAGTCATAACCACCGGTAATTCCCTTGCAGTGGTATATAATACCGGCTTTTTCATTGCGCTCAACACAGTCTAAAAGCTCTTTTTCTCTCAATCGTTTTATAAACAAAGTAGATCCGTATGGTTTTATTTTTGCCAGCAACTCTTTGCGGCAGTCATGCTGGAAGTCGGAGCAATGCTGGTACTTATTTTGCAGGGAACATTTTCTGTTTTCGCACAGTTCTTTATCTGGACATTCTCCTGAATTACAACCATGATAAGTATCATTTTTAGAGCATAAACAGCATGGAAGCTGTTGACAGGCTATAGGAGGTTTTGTATAATAATTATTGACTGATAGTCAATAATTGAAAAGGAGGGGATGGACATTGGCAAGGCCAGTAAAAAAATTGCCGGAACAGTGGAAAAAAGAGATTTTAGATGCAGCAAAGAAATTATTTTTATCAAAAGGTTATGAGGATACTGCCATTTCTGATATTATGCAGATGGCAGGCGGAGCCAAAGGGATGTTCTATCGTTTTTTTCAGAGCAAGGAAGAGATTATGCATGCCCTGGGTGATCAGATGTTTTTCGAGAACAATCCTTTTGAGGCTGTCAGAGGGCGTTCTGACTTAAACGGATTGCAGAAGATTCGGGAAATGCTTGCTTTTGACCAATCTGATGAAGAACGGGAAGCGTTAAGCGTGGAGGCAGTTCCCATTCTGAAAGATCCCCGTATTCTGGCTGCCGCAGTGGAGGCCAACCGGCGGGTGCTGACGCCTCTGTGGCTTGAACTGATTGAGGAAGGGCAGAGGGACGGTTCCATTGAGACAGATTATGCAAAAGAGATTTCCCAGCTGCTTCCGCTTGTTAATTTCTGGCTGATGCCGTCCGTATTTCCTGCAGATGCAGAGGAAATACGCCATAAGTGCCGGTTTGTGGCAGAAGTCCTTTCAGCAATGGGGCTTCCGATTATAGAAAATGAGATGTATGAAAGGGCGGAAAGAATACTGAGCAATTATAAAGAAGGAAGAAAAGAGGGGTAACGGATGGAGCAGAAGCTGTTTACTAGAAATTTTACTCTCCTTGTACTGGGGCAGGTAAGTTCTTTGTTTGGCAATTATATATTACGTCTGGCATTGTCCATGTATGTGCTGGAAGTAACCGGTTCGGCAGCTGTGTTTGCAGGCATTTTGTCGGTTGCGGCACTGCCGGCAATTTTGCTGTCGCCTCTTGGCGGAATCCTTGCTGATCGGGCTGACCGGAGAAAGATTATGATAAGTTTAGATTCTCTGACTGGAATATCTGTGCTATGTGCTGCAGTTTTTTTGACCGGAAAGAATGATGTTTCTGTGATCAGTGTACTGCTTATATTATTGTCTGTTTTAGGAGCCTTTGAGACACCTACTGTGCAGGCGTGTATCCCGCAGATGCTTTCAGGCGATAACATTATTAAAGGAAATGCAGTAGTGAATCAGACAGCGTCAGTTTCTTATTTAACTGCGCCTCTGCTGGGCGGTATTTTATATGCGGCATTTGGCCTGAAGCCTGTGATGTATGCAAGTGTAATATGCTTTTTCATTACGGCATTCTTGGAATGCTTTATTATACTTGGATACCAGCCTAAAGACGGCTATGGGGGAAATGTTCTGTCCATGGTAAGAGAGGATTTTTTCAGCAGCGTCCGGTTTATTGGAAAAGAGCAGACAGATATTATGAAGATACTGCTTTTGGCAGCGTCTTCCCGCTTTTTTGTCATGGGTGTAACGCTGGTGGGCCTTCCTTTTATTGTGCGGACAATACTTGGGCTGGATGCGAAATATTACGGCGGGGCAGAGAGCGCACTGGCGATTGCAACTATTATGGGAAGTATTGCTGCAGGATTTATGACAGGAAAGCTAAAATCCGGAAGCCTGTCATGGGTGCTTGCAGCAATTGGCGCCTGTATCATTCCTGCCGGGATGGCATTTCTTTTGCCGTCTGATGGGCTTATCAAATATGGGGTGAATGTTGCTGCTTTCTGCGGCATGCAGGCGGCAATCAGCATTTTTTCTATTTTTGCAGTATCCATGATTCAGCAGAACACGCCGGAACATCTGACTGGCAGGGTAATGGCTTTTACATCAGCGATTACGATGTGCGCCCAGCCAGCCGGACAGATGGTTTATGGATTTTTATTTGACAGATTCAGCGAGGCCGCTTATCTTGTGCTGATTCCTACAGGAATCATAGTATGCCTCATAGGCTTGTTTTCATCAGGATTTTTCAAAGGAATGGAGAGAAGGGGAATATGAATTAATAGTTGGTTTATATTTTTTTATTCTGTCATCTCTGCACAGGCAAGTCAAGGATTTTTCCATTTGACACTGCCTCTTAAAACAGCTGCCGGTTCAATGGCAGCTGTTTTAGCAGTATCTTTAAGTTTGTCAGAAATTGTCTGGTGTCATAACCTTTCCTGCCAGAATTTCCTCATAGTCTTTTAAATTTCGTGCCAGAAGTTCCGGCGTATTCAGTCCATAAGGACAGTGGCTCATACACTTGTTGCAATGGAGGCAGTCCTTAATTTTCATCATCTTTTTCTGCCCTTCAGGAGAAAGGTGCCCTGCAGAAGGCGAGCGCCGAAGAAGCAGAGACATACGGGCACAGTTGTTGATTTCGATTCCTGCAGGACAGGGCATGCAGTAGCCACATCCCCGGCAGAAGCTGCCGGACAGCTGAGTGCGATCGGCATCAATTAGATTTTTCAACTCAGATGTCATGGCAGGTGGGTTATCAATATAGCTTAAAAATTCATCCAATTCCTGTTCTTTCTGAATTCCCCATATAGGAAGTACATTGTCATACTGGTCTGCAAAGGCGTATGCAGCGGCAGAATTGGTAATAAGGCCTCCGGACAGAGACTTCATGGCAATAAAGCCCATGTTGTGGCCCTTACAGGCCTGTACCAGCTCAATATCTTTTTCACTGCACAGATAGCAGAAGGGAAACTGCAAAGTTTCATACAGGCCGCTTTCAACGGCTTCGTGGGCAACTGCCAGCCGATGGTTGGTGATGCCAATATGGCGGATTTTTCCTTGTTCTTTTGCCTGAAGCATGGCTTCATACAGACCAGAACCGTCTCCGGGCTTCGGGCAGAACGGGGGATTGTGAAACTGGTAAATATCAATATAGTCTGTCTTTAACAGCGCAAGGCTGGTTTCCAGATCTTTCCAGAACCCCTCAACTGTGGTTGACATGGTTTTGGTGGCAATGTAAATAAGGCTGCGTACATCGCTTAAGGCAAGGCCGATTTTTTCTTCGCTGTCAGAGTAAGCCCGGGCAGTATCAAAAAATGTGATTCCGTTTTCATAGGCTTTCCGAAGCAGAGAAGCACCGTCTTCTTTGGAAATTCTCTGAACCGGCAGTGCGCCGAACCCGTTTTTATTGACAGTGATGCCAGTGGAACCTAAAGTAACAGTGGTCATAGGAAATTCCTTCTTTCTGCAAGTTTTTACTTTAAAGTCCGCCGCCGAATAGGCGGCATGAATTCAGGTATGCCAAATGTGCCCGCCAGATTTTCGTGTGCAGCGGTGTGCCGCCAGCCGGGCGCAAGGGGGCCTTTAAGGTACTTCTTAAATTGTATCAAAGGCAGGTACGAAAAGCAATAGCCAGTATTTTATAACCCCTGCCTAAACTGCCTGGGGGTTACCCCAAACATACTTTTAAAGCTTCTGTTAAAATAGGAAAGATTGTCAAACCCTGTCTCCTGAGCAATAGTCAGAATGGGACTGGAGGAAGATACAAGGAGACTGGCAGCTTTGGACAGGCGGTATTCTTTCAGATATGCAACAAAAGAAGTACCGAAAGAGGCTTTAAAAAATTTCATAAAGTGGGATTGGCTGAAGCCGCAGGATTCGGCCATTTCCTTTATGGTCAGATTTTCTGCATAGTGATTTTCAATGTGCTTGAAAATTAACTTTGCCCTGTCTAAAGATCTTCTTTTGGAGGGGGCATCCGTCTGCCGTGCTGGTGCAAAATGAGAAAATAAGATGTAAAAAAACTGAAAAAGCTGAGCTTTCACGGACAGTTCATAGGCAGGAGGGCGCTGTCCGCACAGCCGATCAGCTTCATCTAAACAGGCGGCGGCAGCTTCATAGGAGTCCCATCCCTTATGTAAGTATGCAGGAATTTCCAACTGGCGCTGCAAAAGAGGAAGAAAGTAGTAGTTGACGCAGAGATCTTCCTGGCGGGGGAAAAGCATATCCAGCCGAAAAATAATATTTTCATATTCCATGGAAAAGCTCTGCTGCTGCTCAATGGAGTGAAGCTGGCCAGGGAGTATTACTACAATGTCTCCGGCGCTTACATGGTAGGTGGTAAAATCTACAGTAACAATACCGCAGCCTTTCTTTACATAGACAAATTCCATCTCGTCATGCCAGTGCAAGGGAACCTTTAAACGATCTAAAGGAATGGAGCAGGGATAGGTGACATAGGGAAAGGAGGAAGGAGTATGGTTTCTCTTTTCTTGATAGTTTTCGTACTCGCCTATCTTCATAAACACCTCATTTTTCTGGAAAATTTTCAATAAGATCCCATTAAATTGATAGGATTATACCATATTTTGCTATGATATGACAAGAAAAAAGAGAAAAAATAAGCGTATACTTAGCATACTATTACTGTTTGGAGCAGGATTCAGCCCCAGATTTGGCGGAAGATTGAAGTAATAGGCAAGGATAGAATTATCTGCAATAAAAAGAAACAGGAAGAGAATTTGTTCCATATAATGAGAGAATAGGAAAAAGGAGCTAATATGGTTTCAGTAAAAGAATATGTAAAAAACTTATACAATACAGAGATAAGCCAGTGTACAGATCGCCAGCTGTATGAGGCGCTTTTGGATATGACCCAGAAAGCGGCCAGGGAGAAAGAAAGCAGTCAGGGAAAGAAGAAAGTGTATTATATTTCTGCAGAGTTTCTCATAGGAAAACTGCTGTCCAATAACCTGATCAACCTTGGAATGTATGATCAGGTAAAGAAAGAGCTGGAAGCATCCGGCAGGAATCTGGCGCAGATTGAGGAGGCAGAGCCGGAGCCGTCTCTTGGAAATGGAGGCTTGGGCCGCCTGGCCGCCTGCTTTTTGGATTCCATTGCAACTTTGGGATTAAACGGGGACGGAATCGGCCTTAACTACCATTTGGGCCTGTTTAAGCAGGAGTTTGAAAACAATCTCCAGAAGGAAAACGTAAATCCCTGGATCGAGGAACATAGCTGGCTGAACCGCAGGGATGTGAGCTATGAGATAAAATTCGGCGGACTGACTGTCCGCTCTTGTCTCTATGACATTGCGGTTACTGGTTACCGCAACCGCACCAACCAGCTTCATCTCTTTGACATTGATACAGTGGATGAAGGGATTGTGACAGATGGGATCTGCTTTGACAAAGAAGACATTAAGAAAAACCTGACATTGTTCCTGTACCCAGACGACAGTGATGAAAAGGGCCATTTGCTGCGGATTTTCCAACAGTATTTTATGGTCAGCAACGGAGCCCAGTATATTTTGGATGAGTGTGTACAAAAAGGGTGCAATCTTCATGATCTGCCGGATTATGCAGTGATTCAGATTAATGATACCCATCCTACCATGGTGATTCCGGAGATGATACGCCTTCTGACAGAAAAAGGCATTGAGCTGGATGAGGCTATTGACATTGTATCAAGAACCTGCGCTTATACAAACCATACGATTTTGGCAGAGGCGCTGGAAAAGTGGCCTGTACATTATCTGAAGAAAGTGGTTCCTCAGCTGGTTCCTATTATTGAGATACTGGATGACAAGGCAAGAAGAAAGACAGAAAGGTGGCAGATAGAGACAGGAAAGGCTTCGGATAACAGCCTTGCCATCATTGACCCTTATGATAATGTCCATATGGCCCACATTGATATCCACTATGGCTTCAGCGTTAATGGAGTGGCTTATCTGCATACAGAGATTCTGAAAAATAATGAGCTTCACAAATTTTATGAGCTTTATCCGGAGAAGTTTAATAACAAGACCAATGGCATTACATTCCGCCGGTGGCTGCTGCACTGCAATCATCTGCTGGCTGACTGGATCACCTCCAGGATTGGAAACGGGTATAAGCAGAATGCAGCAGAATTGGAGAAATTGGGAGCTTTGGCAGATGACGAGGAAGCTTTAAGGCAGGTTCAGGCCATTAAGCATCAGAACAAAAAGATTTTAAAGGATTATCTGCTTAGGACTCAGGGGATTGAGATTGATGACCATTCTATTTTTGACATTCAGGTAAAAAGGCTTCATGAGTACAAGAGACAGCAGATGAATGCGCTGTATGTAATACACAAATATCTGGAGATTAAAGGCGGCAAGCTGCCTAAAAGACCTGTTACCATTATGTTTGGAGCTAAGGCGGCTCCGGCTTACGTGATTGCCAAGGATATTATCCATCTGATTTTGTGCCTGGAGCAGCTGGTGAACAATGACCCGGATGTAAGCCCATACCTGAAGGTAGTTATGGTGGAAAACTACAATGTAACCCTGGCAGAGAAACTGATTCCGGCCTGTGACATTTCTGAGCAGATTTCCCTGGCTTCCAAAGAGGCCAGCGGTACAGGCAATATGAAATTCATGTTAAACGGAGCCGTAACGCTGGGAACCATGGATGGCGCCAACGTGGAGATTGCAGAGCTTGTGGGCAGGGATAATATTTATATTTTCGGCCAGCACAGCGAAACAGTTATAGAGCATTATAAGAAAGGGGATTACTGCTCCCGCAGTTACTATGAAAACAATGAGGACATTAAGGCAGCCATAGACTTTATTACAGGGCCGCAGCTGATGGAGATTGGCCATAAGGAGAATCTGGAAAGGCTTTCAGGAGAACTGCTGAATAAGGATTGGTTCATGACTCTGCTGGATTTTGAGGACTATGTAAAAGTGAAGGAACAGGCTTATGCAGATTTTGAGGACAGAGATGCCTGGATGAGGAAAATGCTGGTGAATATCAGCAAGGCAGGATTCTTTTCCTCTGACAGGACCATTGCCCAGTATAATGAAGATATATGGAGGCTGGACTGATGCAGGAAGTAAAATGAGATAAGAACCTTTCTGCTGATACTGCAGAGAAATCTGAGACAAAATGAAAAAAGTGCCGGACAAATGATATGGCTATGTCCGGCGCTTTTTATCTAGGATTCTGAGCAAGGCGGCCTGGGGGGTAAAGGAGAAACCGTCTTCTGAAATGACGCTTTCGGTTACCGAAACATATTCTCCACGTAATCACGCATTTCATTGCGTGATGATATTTCCCTGGCGCCGTCTACAATGGAGGCTTGTTGGGCTTCGGATAAACAGGCAAAACGGTTTAGAATGTCTGAATGCTGGGCAAGTTCCATAGTAAATCCTATGGGAAGTTCGTGGTTATCTATCATTTTCATCACCTCACCCATAGAATGCGCAGATTGAACAGGGATTATTCGCTTTGGGGATTATAAGCCGTCAGATATTCCACTGCATGAAGAAGCCCGTCCTGGTCAATGGAATCTGTGATGAAGTCAGCGGCTTCTTTTACCTTGTCATTGCCGTTTCCCATGGCAATGCCCAATCCGGCATATCGAATCATAGGGATATCATTGAATCCGTCTCCAATAGCGGCAATCTCGTTTCTGGAAAATCCATAGTGCTGTATAACCTTTTCAATCCCCAGCTGTTTGCTGCCTCCCTTTGGCGTAATGTCGTAAGCACCGCCGGCGTGCCACAAAGTAATATCACATAAAGGCAGGTAATCTGCCAGGAAATCATGACTCAGCCCTTCAGTGTAGGGTATCATCTGATAAACAGGCCGTGTCAGGCCCCGCTCCATATGAGGTTCTACAGGAGGAACTGAAGTGCCTATCTGAGCCTGGATTTTTTCAAGCTGAGGAGTGATGCGGCTTGTGTACATGGCATCTTTCTCCATGAAGATTAAAGCAAAGCCCAGTTTCCGCTCCAGTTCAAGCATAGATTGTATCTGGGAAACAGGGATTGGATTTTCATATAGTACCAGGCGGCGGCTGTCCAGGCACAGGCTGCCGTTTAACAGGACATAGCCGTCAAAGGCAAGCTTGTCCAGAAGATTCTCCTCCTGGATTTCCAGGAAATGCCGTCCTGTGGCAATAAAGCAGCGGATGCCTCTATTCTTGGCCAGCTCTATGGCCTTATAAGTTCCGGGACGGATGCCTTTTTCCGTAAAATCTCGTAGTGTTCCGTCAATATCGAAAAAAATAGCTTTAATCATAGCAGCTCCTGTCTTTCTGGCATTACTTTAAAAGTCCGCCGCCCATTAGGCGGCATAAATTCAGGTATTCCAAATGCGCTTACCGGACTTTCATGCGTGGAGATACGTTCCCAGCCGAGCGCATGAAGGTTACTTTAAAAGTCCCGCCGCCGGGCGCATAGGGGCTAAAGATGAACCAGAAGGTATGTATGGTTTACAGCTGGAAGAAATGTTTTCAGAATATGGCTGGTTTTGAGCTTCAGGCTTGATGTGTTAATGCATGGGTGGCAGCCAATAAATTCATGGCCGGTTATAACGTCCTCGTCAATAAGCAGCTGCACCTGATTGCCGGTGTCATTCATCAGGCCCAGGACGCTGACAGAGCCGGGGGTAATGTCCAGAAACTGTTCCATATACTCAAAACCAGCAAACGAAAGCCGGGAACTGCCGATCTGCTTTGACAGAAGGGCTGTTCGGAATTTTTTTTGGCCGGGCATCATCAACAGGTAAAATTTGGTTTTCTGGGCATTGCACAGAAAAAGATTCTTGCAGATCTCAATGCCAAGGAAACGGTCAATATCATGGCAGGCTTCAATGGTGGAGACAGCCTGGTGATCCAGACGTTCATAGGGAATATGCAGCCGGTCAAGAATATCGTAGGTGCGGATTTCCTTGGAAAGACGTCCTTCATCGGTCTGGGGACGTCCATGGTAAAGAACCGGGTCAATGAAAAAGTTATCCATGAGAATTCTCCGTAATTTTTGTTTTTGATCTTATTCTATTACACTAAGCTTTTTTTATCAAGGTGTTTATAATGTATCTGCCATAAGAAGAGCCTGCCTTTTCAGCCTGTCCCGCATCAACTGCAAAAAGGATTCTGGCCCAAGGACTTTCACCACCGGGCCGAAAGAGAGCACCTGAATCAGAAGTTCTGTTTCCCATCGTTTGTCATAATAAATGGTGCAGTGGTATGCAGTGGAGCTTTCCATCCGTTCCACCTTTTTCTGGTAACAGGAGAAGTGAAGGAGAGCCCGCTCCAGGGCATTGCGCTTGGTGGAGATTTCCAGCACCAGAGGCTGTGTACACAAAGTATGATCCAAAAAGCTGTCCACATCTACAGGGGAAGGGAAAATGACATCTGTCTTTTTGACGGACAAGATTCTGGCTGCATTTAAAAGGTCTATCCGCTGCCTGCCGTTTTTGCGAAAGGCCATGGCGTAGAGACGGAATTTTCCGTCTCGCTGTCCATATTCCAGGCGGCATGGCAGCCATGTGCGGGTCAGAATATTTTCCCTCTGGGACAGGTAGGATATGTTCAGAAAACGCTGTTGGCAGACAGCTTCCATAATGGTATGCATATGCTCCCTGTACATGGCAGAGGAAAATGGATCGTGATCCTTATACTGATCAAACAGGCAGAAATCTCCCATATAAAAAAGGGGGATGGTGTCTGAAAGAAACGATTCCAGTTCTTTTAGCTGCGCATCCGTAAAAAACAACCGGATGCGGGAGTCGGACATCAGCGACTTAAGCCAGGATTTCTGCAGGCGGGTAAGCGGCTGGGGAAAGGGCAGATTCTTCAAGGCAGAGGAATAGGTCCCGGAAGGGCTTTTATCTGGTTTCAAAAAGGGCCAGTCTCCCTGAACCAGCCGCGGGACCACGGCAAGGACACTTTCATCATAGCCGTATGTCCGGGCTAAATCCTCAATTTGACAGCGGGTAAGGGGGCGGCGCATGGTTTCCTCAAGAATTTTGGCAACTACATGATAATAACAAGTGTAAAGCTGCGAAAACAGGGTGAATTCATTTGTCTTCATGGTGGTTAAGTTCTCCTTCGGCCATATAAAAGGCCTGCATCTTATGCATATCATCCCAGAACCGCCTTTCCACAGCCGGATTGGAACAGTGAAAGGCGCAGATTCTTCCGGTAAAGCTTTTGACCCAGGGGAGAAGCTCTTTGGCATCTGTGCAGAGGCGGCTGTATTCATACAGCCCAGGCGCCAGCCGTTTTAGAGAGCCGCCTCGGCCTTCTCTTTGGAGCCTTGTAAGAATAAAGGCCTCCTCTTTTTCGTCAAATTGTATTTCCATGGAAACAGATTCCGGCGTTTCCGTTTGAGGGCTTCCAAAGGATACGCCCCAAACCTGGGGAAAGATTTTCTGGAAGGAATCCATGCAGGTATCATAGGTATTGTCATGCTCCAGCAGCGATGCATTTTGAATAGAGTCAAGGCGGAATGAGGAAAAGCGGTCTGTATGTTTGCTCATGGCACACACATATCTTCGTCCTGTCTGGGTACTGGTGAGAATCTTTAGAGGAAGCACGGTCAATGTGTCTGTATGGCCGCTTTTTGTGCTTTTTATGGTAATACGAATCCAGCGTTTCTGCTCTATGGCATTTAAAACAGAGAGAAGTATTTCATCCTCCAGAGTGTGAATCAGGTAATCATTGCGGAAACGGAAATATTTATTTTTTTCATTCCAGAAATCTAAAATGGTACTGCCGATAAAACCGAAGGGAGCAATACCCTGAAAAAAGCTGACAGCCAGAATCAGAGCCGGGAACAGATCCGGATGGGACTGGTGGAGAGGGACTGCTCTGGTGTAAAGAAACTGTTTTCCCTGCTTTTTCCGTATCATAAGCCCCTCTTTCTCATAGAAAGCCAGTTTTCGGCGGATAGTCTGGGTGTCAAAAAGACAGCTGTAGATTTCCTGGATTTCGTCGGCAATGGTTTCCAGGCTCCGCATACGGCCGTCAGCAAGAAGATCAGATAGGAGAAACCGCAGGGAAATGTCATTGTCTGTAAATGTTTTGGATTTCCACGCCTGATACAGAGGGTTAACAGCCATACGGCTGGAATCAAGAGTAAGGAATACGGACTTTTTATGGCCGTTTTGGTCTGTACGTATGTAGTCAGAGAACCAGCTTTCTATGCGTCGGCGCTGATTGTCATAGGTTCTGCCGCTTTTTTCCCGGAAGTCCTGCCGGGTTTTAAAGCCGTAGATATAAAAATCACGGACATAGGAGCGTATTTTGTCAAATTGCTTAATGAGTTCTTTGTATTGAGACATAGGCTGCTTTCCTTTGTGATTTGAGAGAGAAAAATATAATTGTACCATTTGGCAAAGTCGGCGGTGTATTGCAGCTGGCGGCTTTCTGACAATTAGTATACAAAAAGATTCCTATAAAAACAACGGAAAACTTCGCAGTGTTTTTGAAATGAAAAGTCCTTTTGCCTGTGATAGGATATAGACACCCAAGAGGTGATGGTTCCGGCTTACAGTTAAGGTTTTTAAGCCTGACGGTGCCGCTGCGCTGCAGTACGGTATGCCGCCGGAAACATGAATGACATTCAGTCAGAGACTGAAATTGTCCAGGCTTGATTTACGTGGGTTCGAATCCCGCCGGTGAAAACCGTTGCTTAGTGGTTAAAGCGATCAAATGACACCTGTCACGTGTCCACATGAAGAGGAAGACGTGGAATCCGCCGGCATATCTGAACTGCTGGAAAGAGGGAAGATGCAGGGCATCTACTTCTAAACGAGAGAAGAATATGCAGCAGGAACCGGCCAGTGCCGCCTGACAGGCATGGCCAGGCAGCATCCCATGTTCCGGGAGTAAGGAGACAAAAAGGCTCTGCTGGGCAGAGACCGGAATGTCTTTTGAAAGCGGGAAGCCGGATGTCAGCCAGCTTTGCCGGATGGATGGCCCGCATAGGTTGCTGCGGCGGGTTTCGGGTCGGAATCGAAAAGGGAATGAATGGAGGGATACTATGAAATATCAGATTAATCAGAACCAGTGCGGATTTTTGATGAAGGATGGGCGCTTTGTAAGGACTCTTTACAGCGGAACCTACCACTTTATGAAGGCTTTTGGCTATCAGGTGGCAGTGGAAGAAATGGAAGGAACCGTGGAGTTTGACAAGGCTCCAAGAGAGATTCTGTTTGAGAAGGATAAAGCATTTGCCGAAAAGGTGCTTCGTATTATGATTCCAGAAGGACATATCGGGATTTTGAAGGAGAACGGCGTAGCTAAGAAAGTTTTGACTGAGGCAGAGTATGTGTACTGGAATGTGTGGAACCGGTACAGCGTGGAACTTCTGGATATGAGGGAACCGGAGACGGCGGGACAGGTTAACAAGGCATATCTGGCACAGATCCCTTTAAAATTTTATAAAAAAATTGAGATACAGCCAGGAGAACTGGGAATTCTGTATTACAACAACCAAGTGGTAAAGGAACTGGAGACAGGGACTTACTATTATTGGGTGTATTCCAGGGATGTGTTGTGCAGAATCGTGGATCTGAAAATACGTCCTCTGGAGATTTCCGGCCAGGAAATTCTGACGGCAGACAGAATCGGGGTGCGGGTGAATCTTATGTGTACATACAAGGTGGTGAAGCCGAGGACCATGATCGAAACCATCAAAAATTTGGAGAATCAGGTATATGCCTGCGTGCAGCTGGTTATCCGGGAGTATATCGGAAAGTATCGGCTGGATGAGCTTTTGGAGCAGAAAGGGGAGATTTCCCAGTTTATTTTTCAGAGGCTGAAAGAAGAAGAGGGAGATTATTGCATTGAGTTTTGCAGTGCAGGAATCAAAGATATTATTTTGCCGGGAGAAATCAAGGACATTATGAATACCGTGCTGGTGGCGGAGAAAAAAGCTCAGGCCAACGTGATTACCAGGAGGGAGGAGGTAGCTTCCACCAGATCCCTTTTGAATACGGCGAAACTGATGGATGAAAATAAGACCCTGTATAAGCTGAAGGAGATGGAGTGCCTGGAGCGGATCTGCGCCCAGGTGGGAAATATCCAGGTGGGAGGAGGGGCGCTGCTGGAACAGCTGCAGGCACTGGTAAGGTAACAAACATTTGGATTATGCATTTTCCGGATAATAATATTGGGCCTGAGCGTGCCACAGTTCATAGTATTTTCCCTGGGGAGACTTCAACAGCTGTTCATGACTGCCTTGCTGTACAAGGTTCCCTTTGTCAAATACCGCAACCTCATCGCAGAATATGCAAGAGGAAAGGCGGTGGCTGATGCAGACAGCGGTTTTCCCCCTGGTAATGGTGCCGAATTTTTCATAAATTTCAGCTTCCGAAATGGGATCTAAGGCGGCAGTAGGCTCGTCCAGAATCATAAAGGGAGCGTCTTTGTAAAGGGCCCTGGCTATGGCGGTTTTCTGGGCCTCGCCCAGAGAAAGTTCTGCGCCGCATCCGTCCAGATCACGGTACAGGAAGGCGGAAAGACCATGGGGGAAAAGGGCTTTTTGTCTGGAAAAACCGGCTTTTTCCAGACAGGAAGATGCTTTAAAGGAATCAAATAGGCATGAGCCTGCTATATTTTCTCCCAAGGGAAGGGAAAATAGTCTAAAATCTTGAAATACCACGGAAAACAGGCCAATATAATCGCTGTATCTGTATTTGCGGATGTCAATGCCGTTAAGAAGAATTTCGCCTTCCGTCGGATCATAAAGCCTGCATAAAAGTTTGATAAAGGTAGTTTTGCCGGAACCGTTGGCTCCTACTATGGCAAGGCGGCTTCCTATGGGGAATTTCATGTTTATATGGCGCAGGGCATAATCCTGCGTGCCAGGATAACAAAAGGAAACATTCCGGAATTCGATTTCATACTGCCCGTCAGAGCGTTTTTCCGTGGTCAGGGTTCCCTGGTACATGATGTTGGGAATATCCAGAAAACCGAAGGCCATTTCCAGAAACCTGCCGTTGGCAGCCATGCGGCCCAAAGCGCCGGAAAGCTGCGAGATCCCCAGGAAGAGATTGGCAATTGCTGCTGTATACAGAACGGTACTTCCCAAGCCAAAGGCGCCGGCCCAGGCTTTCAGGCAGACAAAAAGGTACACAATGACAGTAAGGACTACAGATACGGATTGGGAGAGGGCAGCCCATATGCCCATGGGGCCTTTGGCACAGCGGGCAATTTCTGAAGAAGGGCCAAAGGGGGTATTGCCCTCCATATATAACTTGGTGATGGCTTCTGACTGATTATATATCCGCATATCCAAGGCTCGCTTCCGGTCTTTGGCAGCGGATATATAGAAATCAGCCATTCGGTTGCCGAAACGGGTTTTGGAGGCGTACCGGATCCAATAGCCCTGGGATTTGTCTGCACAGAATGAGGAAAACAGGGCAATTAGCAGCATAAGGCCTATTAGGAAACAGGCACAGAGAGGATGGTTAAGCAGTGAAAGATTACCGCTGCCTGGAGGAACAGGGGAAATGAACAGGGGAGCTGTCAGAATAATGCCTCCCAGGATACGGGCGCAGGCAGCAGTAAACGATTCAAACAGGCTAACAGTTTCATGAATGCCCAGAGATGACCAAGTGTCATTTTGAATAATCTGAGAATAAAGGCTGTAAGTATCCTGGCTGTCAAGGAGGGCAAAGTCCATAGAAAACAGTTTGTCCATATAGATTCTGTGGTAAAGACAGGAAGCAGAATCAGAATAAAACGTTTTAAAACGCTCCAAAACGGCATTCAGGAGGCTAAAGGAGGCTGCAGACAGTACCTGAGCCAGAGCCAGGCCAATAATCCCGCTGGGGCTGGGACTGCCTGCCAGTTCTGTAATCATGCGGGCAGACAGCCACACAGCCGTGTACAGGCTTAGGGCTGCAGATGCGGAATGCAGCAGAGAGGACAGAAATAATCCGGGACATAGGTTCCACCATATGGACCAGGCGCGGCTGTTCAGGGTTACGGACTTCAAGAACGATGCTGTGTGTTTTTCCTTATTCATGAAAGACTCCTTTCTCCTGATAGTATTGGCTTTGAATATGAAACAGGGCTGCATAGGAACCGTTTTGTGCCAGCAGCTGATGATGACTGCCTTCTTCCTTAATCTGACCTTGTTCCAGAAAAAGGATGCGGTCACAAAAACGGGTGGAAGCCAGGCGGTGGGAAATAAAAATGGAAGTGTGCCCGTCTGTCATCTGACTGTATTTTAGGTAAATATCATTTTCTGCAATAGAATCCAGGGCGGAGGTTGGTTCGTCCAGAATAACAACAGGAGCATTTTTATACAATGCCCGGGCCAGCATCAGCCTTTGGGTCTGGCCTCCGGACAGCTCCAAGCCGTCTCTGTAAATCCGTCGTCCGATTTTTGTATCCAGTCCATTGGAAAGGGACTGGATTTTTTCAGTGAGTCCGGCCATTGACATACATTCCAGGATTCGGTCGGTGTCCATGGAGCCAGGGGTTTGGGAGATGTTTTCCGCTGCGCTGGCTTCTAAAATAGAGAAGTCCTGGAAAACGGCGGAAAATAAAGCGTAGTAATCACGTCGGTTATACTGGCGGATATCCTCTCCGTTAAGAAGGACACAGCCTTCTGCAGGGTCCAGAAGGCCGCAGATCAGTTTGATCAAAGTGGTCTTGCCTGCGCCGTTTAGACCTACGACGGCAAGCTTTTCTCCAGGGAAGACAGACAGATTCATGTGGGAAATGGTATTCCTTTCAGAGTCGGCATAGGAGAAGGATACATTTTCCAGCCGGATTTCATAGGAGCAATCTATGTCTTTTGGCAGAGGCTTTCCGTTTTCAAAGAGAAAGGGCTCAGGCCAATGAAGAAATTCCCTGACAACAGACAAATCCAGGCTTTGGCTATGAAGCCTGGAGAAGCTGTCCATTATTCCTGTTACCCATCGGGAAAAGCCGTTGGCAGCGGTAAAGTACAGAAGAAATCCAGATGCGGAAAGCTTCTGGGCCAGAATCAGACGGATAAGCCAGTAAAAGGTCAAACAGCCTTGCAGCAGCGCCAGAAAAAAATCCGCACCGTCAGATATGCTGCAGAATTTTTCACGCTTGGCAAGAAATTGCTGATATTGGCCAAAGGCTGTCTCCCATGTGTGCAGAAGCCATGGCTGAAGGCTGAAAATGCGGATGTCTTTGGCATACTGGCGGTCTGTGGATACCTGGCGGATATAATCCATAGGTTTTAAACAGGATGCCTCTTCTTTTCGGTGAAGCCATCTCCAGCGGATCGTACGTTTTTTTACCAGGTATCCGCAGACTGAGGATGCAGTAATGAGAAGCAGCAGAAGAGGGCTTAGGCCTGACAGAAGAAAAGACCAGGCTGCGAAGCTTAAGATGTTGGCAAGAAGATCTGTAAGGGAAGCCCAGAAGGCTTCTGTAGGTGATAGGTTGTTCTCGCAGGCTTTGTAGGCCCTGGCCTCAAAGCTAATGAAGTCTGTATCCAGGGTGTTGGGATAGGATGTGCCAGTTGCTTTGCGTGCAATTTTTGTGAGGATATGACGGCGGACTGCAATGCGCCCGAATAATGCATTTTGCCGCAAATAGGCTTCCAGGCCCGTAAGCGTCAGAAGGGCGGTGCCGAATGCGGCTATGACTCCTAAGAGCCGGGAAAGAGGGGCTGCGGTTTCAATTCTTTGTAAAATGACTGGCGCCATAAACAGTTCTGCAGCGGCCTTTGATGCGGCTAGGAAGGCTAAGGCCAGAACCAGGAATAGGACGGTTTTGGATGTCTGCCAGGCGTTTGAGAACATAAAAAGGGTGCTTTGAGACAGGGAGCGGCTTGCTTTTTTTGCTTTTTCCATAGAGCTTACCTCGAAAAATGTCTGAGTATTTCGTCAGACGGAATAGTCCGGTAACCGGTTCCCTAATTTTATCACAAAAAATAGAATTTGTTTTTTTCAGTGATGATTAGTTCAGATTTGGTGACGAATTGCATTGACTTAGGGATCAGATTACTGTTGGGGAATGAGAATTTCCGTTGTGAATGCTCCGTCCTCGCTGCTGCGGCTCAGATAGCCGTCCAGCCGGCTGATGATACTGTCTATGCGTACAAGGCCGAAACCATGGCCTGATCCTTTGGTGGTCCGGAAGATTTTTCCTGCTTTTGCCATTTTCTTTCCTGCGGTAAAGTTGGTAAAAGAAATATAGAGCTGGGTGCTCTTTATGTCCATGTATACCCGGATCAGCCGTTTTTCTTCCGGAAGCCCCATGCTGGCATCAATGGCATTGTCAAAAAGGTTGCCTAAAATGACACACAGATCAAGTTCTGACATATTTAGCTTTACAGGAATGCAGGCAGTGACGTTAACTGGGATCTTCTTTGAGCGGGCAAGGGAAATTTTGCTGTTTAAAATGGCGTCTGCCATGGAATTGCCTGTTTTTATAACCGTGTCAACAGTATTTAAGTCTGTGTCCAGCTGATCAAGGTAGCTTTTAACAGCTTCCATGTCTCCGGAGGCGGCCCACGCTTTCATGGCCTGAATATGATTGCGGTAGTCATGGCGCCAGCCCCTCATCTGGCGGTACATCGTTTCCACTTCCTGATAGTGGATTTCCATTAATTTGCGCTGATATGCGGCAATCCGTTTGTCTATTAGCCTGGATAGAAGTGACATGATTGTTTCTCCTTGGGTTTGCTGTGAAAGGTGTTGGCTCCTTTAAATGTAGGAAAGTGCACGGGTGTGCTGTCCATAAGGCGCCAAAATGCCGCTTTTGCGTACTGTGTGACGGAATTTTTATCTTGAAAGTCCCGCCGCCGAATAGGCGTCATAAATTCAGGGATGCCAAATGCGCCCGCCGGACTTTCATGTGCGGCAGTGCGCTGACAGCCGGGTGCATGGAATTTTGTTTGATTTTGGAGTGTACGTTTAAGTGCGGGCGATAATGGCCCTGTTTAAAGGCTCATAGGCTCCTCTGGGAAGGGGCAGGGCGGTATTGTCTGAAAGGAAGACTTCCGCTTTGGTGACCCGGCGGATAAAGGTAAGGTTTACGATTACGGCTCTGCCGATGCGGAAGAAGCGAGGATCTAAAGCATTTTCGAAATCTTTTAGCGGGCGTTTAACCGTGTAGTCCTTCTTGCCGTGGATGGTTACATAGTTTTGGCGGACATCCAGGTAACGGATTTCGTATAAGGGAATCCGGATCAGCTCGCCGGAAAGGTCAAGATTAAGACAGCGCTCCATTTGTCTTTTCTTTTCCAGGGCCTTATCCAGCACAAAGAACAGCTTCTCCCTGTCAATAGGCTTTAAAAGGTAGTGGAATGCAGATACATCATAGCCTTCTGCAAGGTAGTCAGAGTAACCAGTGACGAATATCAGCTGTATGGTTTCATTATCCTGGCGGATGCGTTTAGCTAAAGAGATGCCGTTCATGTCCCCCATTTCAATATCCAGGAGGAGAAGGTCCAGGGCCTTGTGCTCCGGGTATTGGAAAAGAAAGGATTCGGCGGAAGAGAACTGGTGAACTTGAATCGGGACAGTACGCCTGTCTGCCCAGATGGAAAGGAGGCTGGCGATATAGGCGGAGTCCGGAGGGTTGTCGTCACAGACTGCTATGGAATAGGACATAGGGGTCACTGCCTTTCTGTCATAAGGTATTTTATAGGCACATCTTATCACGGGTGCATGGAATGATCAAGGGGGCTTTGCTGCAGCCGGCCTGTAGGGAATGTGTAAACTGCGGATGCGCTTAAAAAGGAAATGACAAAGCAGCAGGGATAAGTTATAATAGGGGGACAAATCTCTCTGATGCAGCCTGACAGCTGTATAGATGGGACGGCAAAGCAGAAAATATAGGAATCGGCATTTTATAAAGGAAATAAAAAACTCATGGAAAATAAGCAAGCATTACAAAAACCAGGCAGCTCCAGACAGAAGAAGGCAGCGATTATCAGTGATATGTCCGGATTTGGCCGCTGTGCAATTACGGTATCCCTGCCTGTTATTTCGAAGCTGAAGGTTCAGTGCTGTCCGGTGCCTACAGCGATTTTATCAAATCATACAGCGTATCCCAGCTTTTATTTTGATGACTATACGGAACACATGAAGGATTATATAGAAGAGTGGAAAAAGCTGGGGCTGACTTTTGATGGTATAGGAACCGGTTTTTTAGGTTCCAAACAGCAGATTGAGATTGTCCGGGAGTTTATACGGGACTTTTGCAGAGAGGACACGATTGTTCTGGTGGACCCGATTATGGGTGATAATGGAACGGCTTATGCCACATATACAGAGGACATGTGCAGGGAGATGAAACATCTTGTGGCCTGTGCGGATATTGTAACGCCTAATGTGACGGAAGCCTGTATTTTGACGGGCAGATCTTATCATGAGGAGCCGTGGAAGGAGCAGGAGCTGCGGGCCATGGCAGAGGACATCAGGGAGACGGGGCCATGGAAGGTAGTGATTACAGGAGTTCCTATGGGCAGCTACATCGGGAATTTTTGTTATCATAAGGACAGATACAGGGACAGCGAAACGTATGTCTTACGAAAAGTAAAAAGGGTGGGGGAAACCCGGTGCGGAACCGGAGATATTTTCTCCTCCATCATTTTGGCAGATGCAGTTAACGGGGTGCCGCTGGATAAATCAGTACAGAAGGCGGCAGGATTTATAAAGGAATGTATCAGGGAATCCATAAAAATGGAAGTGCCTTTGACAGACGGGGTTTGTTTTGAAGAGATCTTGGACAGGCTGAAGGCATAATTGAGACGGAAGCCGGTTTTCAGAACGGATGTATATCAATGGGATATATCCAAAGGTATAGGTTTTGATAAGGAAGGAGGGCATAAAAATGTCTATGAAAAATCTCAGTACATTATGTTACCTTAAGAGAGACGGAAACTATTTAATGCTACACAGAACAAAAAAGGAGAATGATGTAAATAAGGATAAATGGATTGGCGTTGGAGGCCATTTTGAGGAAGGGGAAAGCCCAGAGGAATGCGTGCTTCGGGAGGTAAAGGAGGAGACAGGCTATACGCTTACTTCGTATCAGTACAGAGGCCTGGTAACCTTTGTGTCTGGAGACGGCGTGACAGAATATATGTCTTTGTTTACAGCGGACGGATTTGAGGGCGAACCTTGTGCCTGTGACGAGGGCGAACTGGAATGGGTGCCTGCAAAGAGCATACAGGCTCTTAACATATGGGAGGGTGACAAAATTTTCTTTCGGCTGCTGGATGAAAACGTACCTTTTTTTTCTTTAAAGCTTGTTTATGACGGCTGCAGCCATTTGATACATGCTGCCCTAAACGGACAGATGTTGAAACTTGAATGACGGCAGCTATGAGGCAGATGCATGAAGGAAGAATCCGGCGGCAGCACTGGACGGGCTGACGGTTATGTGATAACATGGTAAAAAACTGCGGCATAATTTGCAGTGTATGGTAAATGGAGTGCAGGAGGTATTGCAATGTATGAGTCGGGGGAAAACTATCTGGAAACTATTTTGATACTCAAGGAAAAACAGGGGCTTGTCCGATCCATTGATATTGCCAGAGCGCTGAACTTCAGCAAGCCCAGCGTCAGCAGGGCCATGGGAATTCTGAGAGAGGATGGTTACATTGTAATGGAGCCTGGAGGCGAAATTGAGCTGACTGAAAAGGGAAGGGCGAAAGCGGATGGTATCTATGAAAGGCACAGGCTTCTGACGGAGTTTCTTCAGAAGGTCAGCGGAGTGGATGCCAGGCTGGCAGAAGAGGATGCCTGCAAGATGGAGCATATTATCAGTGATGAAACGTTCCAGGGCATTAAGCGGTTTATGAGAGACTTGCTTGAGAAGGAATCCGGTTAAATCTTGACTTTGCAGGAGGTTTGTGACAAAATAAACAATTAGAGCGAGTTTGGGAAGGAATGGTTTTTTCGGATGCGCTCTGGAAAGAAGGGAAGAAATCATGACAAAGATTGACATTATTTCCGGTTTTTTAGGAGCCGGGAAGACAACATTTATTAAGAAGCTGCTGGAGGAGGCTATCTCCGGCGAACAGGTGGTGCTGATTGAAAACGAGTTTGGCCAGATTGGCATTGACGGCGGTTTTTTAAAGGATGCAGGCATTGAGATCCGGGAGATGAATTCCGGGTGCATCTGCTGTTCCCTGGTGGGAGATTTCGGAAAATCCCTGGAGGAGGTGCTGACTAAATATAAACCGGATCGGGTAATTATTGAGCCGTCAGGCGTGGGAAAATTGTCTGACGTGATGAAAGCGGTGCGGGATGTTGCCTCTACGGTGGATGTAAGGCTGAACAGCGCAGTAACGGTGGTGGATGCATCCAAATGTAAAATGTATATGAAGAATTTCGGGGAATTCTTTAACAATCAGATAGAGAATGCGGGAACCATAGTTTTAAGCCGGACAGACGTGACAGATGCCCAAAAGGTGCATAAGGCTGTGGAACTCATAAGGGAACACAATCAGGCAGCTTCTGTCGTAACTACGCCATGCAGCCAGCTGACAGGGGAACAGCTTCTCGAAATTATTGAGAAGCCGGATACTATGGCAGAGGATCTGATGAAAGAAGTGGAGGAGCACCGCCGTCATCATGGACATGATGACGGATGCGGACACCACGGGCATGATCATCACCATGGGGAAGAGGAAGGGTGCGGGTGCAAAGCCCATGAGCATGGCCATGACCACCATCATGGGGAAGATGACGAATGCGGAGCTCATGAGCACCGCCATCATCATGGAGAGGATGAAGGATGCGGGTGCGGGAATCATGAGCATCACCATCATGGGGAAGATGACGAATGCGGATGCGGAGCTCATGAGCACCGCCATCATCATGGAGAGGATGAAGGATGCGGGTGTGGGAATCATGAGCATCACCATCATGAAGAAGGCGAAAGCAGTGAAGTCCATGGTCATCACCACAGCCATGAGGGGGAATGCAGCTGCGGATGCCATGATCATGATCACCATCATGCGGATGAGGTATTTTCCAGCTGGGGCATGGAAAACGTGGGACAGTGCAGCAGGGAAAAACTGGAGGAGATTCTGGATGAACTGGCTAACGGCAATGCCTATGGCGACATATTAAGGGCAAAGGGCATGGTGCCAGGCGGCAATCCGGAGGAGTGGTACTATTTTGATTTGGTGCCTGATGAGTTCGAGATCCGTATAGGAAAGCCTGATTATACAGGAAGGGTCTGTGTTATCGGCGCAAGGCTCAGGGAAGAGGAACTGAATAAAGCATTTGGCAGGAGTTGATAGACATGGGACCAGCAATCGAAGACGAAATTATGCCGCTGTTTTTAATCAATGGCTTTCTGGAAGCGGGGAAGACGGAGTTTCTTCAGTTTACTATGGAGCAGGAATATTTTCAGACAGACGGCAAGACCCTTCTTATTGTCTGTGAGGAGGGGGATACAGAGTATGACCAGGAACTGCTGAAGGCTACCAACACTACCATGGTGATCGTGGAAGGGCTGGAAGAAGTGACACCTGAGAAACTGACAGAACTGGAATTGCTTCACAATCCGGAGCGGGTGCTGATGGAGTGGAATGGCATGTGGAATCAGGATGAGCTTAGGCTTCCGAAGGACT
>CATLBO010000018.1 GCA_949879025.1 uncultured Hungatella sp.
TTGACTTTAAGGATACCGATATGCAGGGAAAACAAAGAAAATCAAGTTGAAAAATACACCAATCTACTACACCACTTACTACACCATTTGCCCATAAATTTGCGTAGATTTATATAGATTTGCGTGAAGTTCGGGCAAAATACAAAATTGAAGAAAAGTGCCAAGAAGCCCGATATATCAAGGTTTAAAGGCTTATGAAAGGATAAATTCAAGATGATAAAAATATTATTTGTGTGCCACGGCAACATTTGCCGCAGCCCCATGGCCGAGTTCGTCCTAAGAGACATGGTAGAAAAACAAAGAAAGGAATCAAATAGTTCGTCTGTTTATCCAGAGATAACTGTCGCCTCCGCTGCCACCAGCACCGAGGAAGCCGGAAATCCAGTTCACCACGGAACAAGGAATATACTGCGGCGATACGGAATCGATACATCCGGAAAATATGCCAGGCGGATGACGAAAAAAGACTATAAAGAATTTGACTATTTGATCGGCATGGACCAGTGGAATATTCAAAACATGCTGCGGATTACGGGAGGAGACCCGGAGAACAAAGTCTGCCGTCTGTTGGACTTTACCGGCACGCCAGGAGATATTGCAGACCCCTGGTATACCGGGGATTTTGAAACTACCTATAAAGATGTACTCAGAGGGTGTCAGTCCCTGCTTGCAAAGCTTGTTTCTATTTAGAGCAGGCAAAGGCTGGATCTGTCTGTGTAAATGATATGGGCATAGGAGGGAATCAGAATGCCGCAGACGGTTTTGGAAACAAAGAATTTGACAAAAATCTATAATCTGGGCCAGGAAAATGAATTTGAGGCCTTGCACCGTATTAATTTTACAGCCCAGGCGGGGGAATTTTTATGCATCATGGGGCCCAGCGGAAGCGGGAAGACCACATTTATCAACAACATTTCTACCATTGACTTTCCTACCAAAGGCCAGGTTCTGATTGACGGGGTGGAGATCCACACCATGTCATCTAACGAGATTGGCCGGTTTCGCAGCAGAACTCTAGGGTTTGTGTTTCAGGAGTTTAATCTTCTTGGTACCCATACTATTTATGAAAATATTGCCATGCCCCTGGCTCTTGCAAAAGTGAAGAAAAATGAAGCCAGACAACGAGTGGAGACAATGGCCGGACAAATGGGGATTCAAGAGATCCTGCACAAATATCCTAGAGAGTGTTCCGGCGGACAGCGCCAGCGGGGAGCCATATGCAGGGCGCTGGTAATGAACCCTAAAATTATTATTGCAGACGAGCCTACTGGGAATCTTGATCGGAGAAGTGCCAATGAATTTTTGGAATTAGTTGACAAGCTCAACAGGGAACAGGCAGTTACCATTATCATGGTAACCCATGACCCGCTTATTGCCTCCTACTCATCAAGGTTGGTTTACATAAAAGATGGAATTATTGAGCAGACCATAGAAAAGGGACAAATGGGCCAGAAGGAATATTTCTGGAGAATCACGGAGATAAATGCCAGCGAGTCAAAAAACATGTTTGTGTAAATTTATTCATAAAAGACTGCAGAGGAATTATAAAAATGTTTAAAGAAGCCGTTCAATCCCTTAGAAAAGATCTGGATCGGGCAGTATGCTACTGGATGGTGTTTGTTCTGTCATCTATGTTTATGTATCTGTTTTTTCATGTGTCATTGTCAGAAACTGTGGGAGTTACTTATATTTATGGAAAAAATGACCTGCCCACCTTTTTGACTACCTTTGATGTGATTGTGTGCATGATTGTAATATTTATGGCTAATGATTTTTATGTAAAGAAAAAGTCCAATGAGCTGGCAGTAATACTTATGTGTGGAGGAACCTATTTGCAGCTGACACAGTTCTTAATTTCTCAGACAGGAATTCTTATGGCGCTTTCTATCCCTGTGGGGGTTGCGGCCGGAAGATTATGCTTTCCGCTGCTGAGTTTTGTATTTCACTATATGACAGGTCAGGAGCTTTTAATGGCCTCTGGAAGCCAGCCGATGATTTTGTCAGCCTGCATTATAGGCTTTGAGGTTTTTTGGTGCACCTTTGTGAATTTGGGGTATTCCTACCGAAATAGCATTTACAACCTGCTCCATGGAGAGCAGAAAATCAAGATGCAGTTACCTAGATTCTTCGCTGTAAAGATTCTGCGGTATTTTTATCCTGCACTTTATCTTGGGTGCGCAGTACTTTTATATTTCTGCGGCAGAGAGCCGGAGAAGATGATTATGCTAGGCGTTGCTGGACTTTTAGGACTTTGCGGAACCATTGATAAGGCGGTGATTCCATGGCTGGAAAGAGGCAGCATGGATAAATGGCTGGAGGATGGGGAGAAACTGGTCTATATGGGGTTTTTCCGGGAAGATTTGAAAATGGCTAAACTATACATTATCATGTTTATTGCCACGTCAGACATTCTCTGCTGCCTGACAGCAGGGATGATTCATAAAGGAAGTGAGTTTGCACTTTGTCTGCTGTCATTTTTCAGCATGATCCCGCTTCTGGGAATTTCCCTTATGTTTCGGTTTGCCTCAGAAGCAGCAGGCAGAAAGAATCAGTTTTCGATCCTGAAGAAGATAGGGTATACTGAGGGACAGATTAGAAAAATTGTGCAAAAAGAACTTTTTTGGCTGTATGGGACTATTATGGCAGCTTCGCTGATATATATTTTGAATATTGCAGCTGCACTATGCATCCATAAGCTGATCCCAGTTGCGGCGGGGGGTTCACTGGCAGTGACTTTTGTGGTGTCTCTAACGATTTGCGGGTTGATTAATTACAGGTATAATTGCGCCAATGAAGTACAATAAAAGGAAAAATAGAAAAGCTGCCAGATCGGCAGAGAAGGGGATTTCAGCAGATGAAGCCACTATCATTTATTATCATTGGTTCTGGATGGAGAGCAATGTTTTTTGTAAGGATTGCAGAAAAATTTCCGGAGCAGTTCCAATTAAAGTATGTGCTGTGCCGGAATGAGGAAAAGGCAGAGCGGATTGCCAGAAAAGAGGGAATTAAGACTACATTGTCAGAGGCGGAATGTGAGGTGGCGAGGCCGGATTTTGTGGTGGCGGCAGTTTCTAAAGACTCCATGTTTCAAGTAACAAAAAAGTGGGCCCTGAAAGGGTTTGCCGTTCTCTGCGAGACGCCGGCAGGGATGAATGCGGATGAGCTGACAGGATTATGGGAGCTAAAGGAACGGCATGGGGCAAAAATTCAGGTTGCGGAGCAGTATACCCGATATCCTGTCATTGCAGCAGGGCTTAAGGCAATTGGCGAAGGGAAATTGGGAGAACCTTATGGAGTAAGAATATCAGCGGCCCATGATTATCACGGAGCCAGTCTGATCCGGCATATGCTGGGTATAAAGCCGGGAGATGGACCGGTACGGATGCGGGGAAAACGATATGAGTTCCCGGTGACTGAGACAGATTCCAGGTATGGGGCTGTGACGGATGGCAGTATAAAGCAATGGAACAGAGAGTGCATTGCCATAGAATTTATGTCAGACAGATCTGCAATAAGGAAAATAGCATATTATGATTTTTCAGGAGTGCAGTACCACTCCTTTATCCGTTCCCGGCATTTAAATGTACAGGGAAGGGACGGCGAATGGAATGATACGGTTTTACGGTATATAGGAGAGAATGGGCTTCCTGTTAAGGAGCCGGTTCTGCCGTATCTTGATCCCAAATACAAAGGGATAGAGACAGATGAATTAAGGCAGATTGCCAGTCAGTGGAATCCTTACTTGGAACTTGACAGCGATCAGGATGAATATGCCATAGCATCTATGATGCTTGACATGAGAGAATACCTGGAGGGTGGGAAAGAAGTGTATCCGTTGGCTGAGGCGCTTGAAGATGCATATACTTGGATTTTAATGAACAGGGCAGTGGAAAATCCGCAGGAAGCAGTATGGTCGGAGAACATGCCTTGGCATAGGAAAGAGAATTTGAAAAGATAAAACGTGGCAAGAGAAAAGCTGTTGCAAAATAATGATTCACAGGGTATGGGCTGAGGAACAATATTATTTTGCAATAGCTTTTATTTTATCTCTGTGCGCTCTGCCTTTGCATACGTTTTATCCGCTGCAGGAAATGTTTTGTTGAAATACGCCTGTTGAAATGATAAAATAAAAGATACGAAAAAGATGAAGCGCTGAAAGGAATCGCATATACATGGGATTTTTTAATAAGATGAATGAGCCGGTGTTTTTGAAACGGAACAGCGGGTCAGAGGAACGGTTGGACAAGCTTAAGAGACTGGAGCCTTTGCTGAATGAGGAAGGAAAGGCAAAGCTAAAGCAGGATATAAGGAATCTGGAGGCAGGCATGCTGGGAGAGAGGAATATTGCGTTTGAGCTGGAAAACAGCCACATGCCTATGTATATTATCCACGACTTATATTTGCGGGACGGGGATTTGACGTCTCAGATCGATTATCTGGTGATCACAAGAAAAATTTGCTTTGTTATCGAATGTAAGAATCTGTACGGAAATATTGAGATTGATAATCAGGGGACTTTTGTCCGGACTATGGAGTTTGGAAGGCAGACAAAGCGGGAAGGAATTTACTCTCCCATTACCCAGAATCATCGGCATATGGCGCTGCTGCGGAAACTAAGACTGGAGCAGTCTAAAGGATTTTTCAGCCGGTTCCTGCGGGACAGAAGCTTTGATGAGGATCATTGTGCCATAGTGGTACTGGCTAATCCCAGGACAGTGCTGGATGCCAGGTATGCGAAAAAAGAGGTAAAAAGTCAGGTCATCAGGGCAGACCATCTTGTAGATTTTATAAGGGAGAAATGCCAGGACTCCAGGGCAGCGGAACTTTCGGATAAAGAGATGCGGAATTGGGCTCAGTCTTATTTGGATATGGATCAGGAAAATGAAGCAGATTACTTGAGAAAGTATGAAGAGTATAGAGAACATAAGAGTTCCCAAGACAGAGGCGGGAGAGACATCCAGGGGAATAAGAGTTATGGAAATGGATATTATGGCAGCAGGGAATATGCAAGGAAGAGCGGCACAGGCAGAGATGGGAAGACAAGCGGAAATTGGGACGAGAACAGAAAGCAAAGCGGAAATGCAGGCAGGGACAGAAAAATAGATGGATGGGGCAGCGGGCTGGGAGAAGAAGTACGGGAGAAGATTATTAAGGAATTAAGATCTTATCGGTGGAATACCAGCCAGGCGGAGGGGATTAAACCTTATATGGTTTTTAATGATAAGCAGATGATGGATTTGCTGGAGAAATTTCCGGCTGACAGGCAGGAACTTAAAGCAGTGTTCGGGTTTGGAGATGTGAAGGCTGAGAAGTATGGGACGGAGATTATTGGTATATTGGATAAGTATAGGATCAGGCAGTAGCCTTCAGTAAAGATGTGGGAAAAGGGATGGCTGGGTAACCAGGCAGCAGCCCTTATAATATGGAAAGGTACTGGAATATGGCAAATCAGTTTTCGGAGATACCGGAGAGCTTTTGGGGGCTGTTTCGTTCCCAAAACCGGCAGATTTATATTGATGCGCTTTTGCAGGTGAATGAGGAGTATCAGTACAGCAATTATTATCTCAGCAGGGAGATTTGTATACAGACTTTAAGCGATTTTTTTGCCAGGCAGAAGGTGACTTTGGAGCAGGAGGAGTCGGAGGATGATTTTGACTTACTGGAACCATTGTCCACGCGGATTCTTAACTGGCTTTTGCGGACCGGCTGGCTTAGGAAGGTGGAGGACTACGGAGCCATGACAGTGAATATCGTGATTCCGGATTATGCAGCAGTGTTTGTAGACGCATTCGCCCATCTGGCGGGGGATGATGAGGATGAGACCCAGGTATATATCCAGAATGTGTATGGAATTTTGTTTGCGTTTAAAAATGACCCCAGATCCAACATTTCTCTTCTAAAGACAGCCCTTATTAATACCAGGCGGCTGAACAAGACACTGCAGGATATGCTTCACAATATGGATAAGTTTTTTTCAAGCCTGCTGGAACAGCGGGTTTATGGGGATCTGCTGAAGGAACATCTGGATGGATATGTGGAGGAAATTGTCAGGAAGAAGTACCATATTTTGAAAACATCCGACAATTTTTACTTGTATAAGACAGACATTAAGAAATGGCTGGGGGAAATGAGGCAGGACTACCCGTGGCTTTTGCAGGTGTGTGAGCGGAACAAGCGGCTGCGGGGGCTGGATATTCAGGTGGAGGAGCTGGAGAATCAGCTGGATATGATTGAGCGGGGATTTGATGATATTGAGCATCGTATTATTAACATGGACCGGGAGCACACCAGATATATCCGGGCAACAGTTACCAGGCTGAACTATCTGCTGAACCGGGAGGATAATATGAAAGGGCTGGTGATCCAGCTTTTAAACCATTTGTCGGAGGCAAAGGGGAAAGATGCTCAGGATCGGGAGGCGGAGCGGATAGGAACTCTCATGAACCTGTCCCAGATGACAGTGATTTCGGAGAAGTCTCTCTACAAAAGGAGAAGGCTGAAACAGGATTTTATGGAGGGGCTGGCCCCTGAGGAGGAGATGGAGGAACTTTCCGGGGAGGAGATTTTGAGACTGAACCGGATTCGGAACCGGTACAGCAGGAAGCAGATTGAGGAGTTTATTCTGGAGAGGATGGAAAACGGGCGGCTGGAGGTGACAGAGGATACCATCGCATCGCTTGAGGATTTTGAGAAGCTGGTGCTGGCTTATGATGGGTCTGTAAGAAAGGACAGCCCGTACCGGGTCAGGGAACAGGATGTGGAAATGGTTGACAACGGGAGGTATCGGTATCCGAAGCTGGTGTTTGAGAGGAAAAAGCAGAGGAAGTAAAGGGAAATGGATAATTGCGGGGAGGATGGTATCGGATGATAAATTACTACGAAGAACTGCCGCCTGAGGAGCAGCGGAAGCTGACGGAATATATCGGACAGCTTTACAGGCAGACGTTTCTGCTGGAGCGGCGGTATGACAGAAAAACCAAGCGGTATCAGATTAACAAGGATTATTATCAGTGCAGCAAGCATCTGGAGTTTATCAAAGCGTACTTTGCCATTATGAATATTGAGGTTATGGAGAACAGCCAGATTGGTGTCATCTACATCCGGGGGGAGCAGGTGGTGGGGGAAAAGCTGCCTAAGCTGGCTACCCTGTATATCTTGATTCTGAAGCTGATTTACGATGAACAGATGTCCACAGTGTCCACGTCGGTCAATGCGGTGACTTCTCTGGGAGAGATCCATGAGAAGCTGGGGACTTATCGGCTTTTGAAAAAGCAGCCGTCAGTGACAGAGATCCGCCGCTGCCTTGCGCTGCTGAAACGGTATCAGCTTATTGAACCTTTGGATATTCTGGAGGAGATGGACGGACAGAGCCGTCTGGTCATCTACCCAACGGTTAATGTAGTACTGATGGGGGATGATGTGAGGGCGCTGATTGAGACTTACACAGAGGGGGATGAGGAAGATGACGAATCAGAGGTTTGAGGCTCTGTCCAGAATATGCCTGAACAACTGGCATTATATAAGGCATAAGACGTTGTCTTTCCACGAAGGGATTAATTTTTTTACGGGCCATTCCGGAAGCGGAAAGTCCACAGTCATTGACGCAATGCAGATTGTCCTCTACGCCAATACGGACGGCAGAGGATTTTTTAACAAGGCGGCGGCAGATGATTCGGATCGGAACCTGATTGAGTATCTGCGGGGCATGGTCAATATCGGGGAGGACAATAATTTTTCTTATTTGAGAAATAACAATTTTTCTTCCGCCATTGTGCTGGAGCTTCGGAGAACGGACACTGGGGAATGCCAGTGCGTGGGAGTGGTGTTTGATGTGGAGACAGCGGCAAATGAAATTTCCAGGATGTTTTTCTGGCACAAGGGGCCTATTCCGGATCATGAGTACCGGGCAGAGGGGAGTGGGAAGGCTTCCTTTGGCCGCACCATGTCTATTGAGGAAGTGAAGATGTGGCTTCTGGGGAATTTTCATAAGGAAGAGTATTATTTTGGCTCCCACAATGAGCGGTTCCGCAAGCAGCTGTACGATGTGTATCTCGGCGGGCTGGATTCGGAAAAGTTTCCTCTTCTGTTTAAGCGGGCTATCCCGTTCCGCATGAATATTAAGCTGGAAGAGTTTGTGAAGGAGTATATCTGCATGGAGCAGGATATCCATATTGAGGATATGCAGCAGAGCGTTATGGAGTATGGGCGTATGCGGCAGAAGATTGAGGATACCTGCAGGGAGATTGAAAAGCTGAAAGAAATCTGCAGCCAGCATGGGCAGGTAGAGTCTATCCGACGGGATATGGATGCCTTCGGGTATTACAGCGCCAGGCTTGATATTATGCAGGACAGGATGAAGGTGGCGGAGTGCCAGACAAAGATCCGGATTCTGGAGGAGAACGGTAAAAAAGCGGTCCAGGCCATAGAGGAAGAGCAGGCGCGGATCGACGACATGATCAGACAGAGTGATGAGCTGCTTCGGCGCATTTCCATGACTGGATACGATCAGATGAAGGAGCAGCTTGTGGCCTTAAATGCTCTGGTGGAGCGGCTGGCAAGCAGTAAGGCCCGGTGGGAGCAGACGGCAGGCGCTCTGAAAGCCTGGGAGGAGGAGGACAGTGTGTCCAACCGTACCCTGTGGGATATTGAGGCGTTTGAGCAGGGGAAGATCACGGAGGAAGAATTAAAGCGGCTTAAAGGCGATCTGGAGGAGGTCCGGAAAGATGTGACAAAGCAGCAGCAGGACGCCCAGGCCCAAGTGCGGGAGCTGCAAAAGAAGGCAGCCCAGGCCCGGGAGGAACTTGCCCAGTTAAAAGCCGGAAACAAGGCATATCCAAAGGAACTGGAGCAGGCCAGGACCATTTTGCAGAACCGCCTGTACCAGGAGACGGGAAAGAGCGTCAGAGTGGAGATTCTGGCGGATCTTTTGGACATCCGGGATGAGGCATGGCGCAATGCGGTGGAAGGCTATATGGGGTATAACAAGCTTTCGGTCATCGTGGAGCCAAAGTATGCCCGCACAGCCATGAAGATTTATGAGGAGATGGACAAGGAAAAGTTTTACCGGGTGGCAGTTCTGGACACGGAGCGGGTGCTGGCAGATAAGCATCCGGTGACAGCAGGTTCGCTGGCGGAGGAGGTGGAGGCCAGAAGCGATTACGCCCAGGCGTATGTAAATTTCCTTCTGGGGCGGGTGATGAAGTGCAGGGATGTGGATGAGCTGCGCAATCACCGGATCGGCATTACCAAGAGCTGCGTGTCCTACCACAATTACCGGATTCAGCATATAAACCCTACACTGTACACGTCGGCAGCCTATATTGGGAAGAGCAGCGTGCGACAGAGGATAAAGTTGTTGGAGAAAAGCCTGAAGGATATGGAGGAGGCCATAAAGCCACAGCAGGAGATTGTAAAAGATGCGATGCGGGTTCTGGGTCTGGAGCATCTGAGCCAGGATACGGAGGTGTACCTTGAGTGGAATAAGGACATGGTTTCCTTCAGGGGAAAGCAGGCAGAGCAGGCTAAGCTGAAGGCTAAGCTGGAGGAACTTTTATCCCAGAATGTGGAGCAGTGGAAACAGGAGCGGCAGTCTATCCTGAATCTGTGCGAACAGAGGAAAGCGGTTAGGCGCCAGCTTGACAAGAATGCGGATGAGCTTGAGAGAAATCAGAAACAAGAACGGGAGACCTTGGTAAACCTTAATGAGGCTCTGGTGGAGAAGGAGAGGAACCTTTCGGTCAACCAGGAGTTTGAGGAGGAGCTGGCCAGGATATTAGATGCGAAGCCGAATCCCAGATTTGATGTTATGCGGAGTGATTTTCTGAGGCAGCTTGACAGGGCTGAGGAGAAGCGGCAGAAAGAGATGAATCAGTTGGTAGAGCTGCGGACCTCCTATCTACGGATCTATCAGAACCGGAATTTTTCGCCTACCGCAGAGTCTAACCGGGAGTATCAGGAGCTGCTTGACCATCTGGGCGATGAGCGGCTGGAGGAGTTCCGGGTTCGGGCCGGGGAGCAGGCAAGAACAGCGGTGGAGCATTTTAAGGATGATTTTATGTATAAGATCCGCAGCGCTATTAAGGAGGCCATGCAGCGCAAGGATGAGCTGAACCGTATTATCAGCCGGCTGGATTTCGGGAAAGACAAGTACCAGTTTTATATCGGGAAAAATAAGGGGCCTGACGGCCAGTATTATGATATGTTCATGGATGAAGCGCTGGAAGTAAATCCGTCGGATCTGGATATTGGCCTGGATAATCAGCTGAACATGTTTACCCAGGAACATGAGAGCCATTATGGGGCTATGATTAATGATTTGATCAGCATTTTTATTCCTCCGGAGAATGCTTCGGCAGAGGAGCTGGAGGAGGCCAGGCGCAACATGGATCGGTATGCGGATTACCGGACCTACCTTTCTTTTGATATGCAGCAGTTGATTCAGAATGAGGATGAGGTGATTAAGATTCGGCTGAGCAAGATGATTAAGAAAAACTCAGGCGGGGAGGGACAGAATCCTCTCTATGTGGCGCTGCTCGCCAGCTTTGCCCAGGCGTACAAAATTGATCTGAAGCCAGGGCTTATACGGAATCCTACCATTCGGCTGGTGGTTCTCGATGAGGCGTTTTCCAAAATGGACGCAGAGAAAGTGGCCAGCTGTATCCAGCTTATCCGGGGGCTTGGGTTCCAGGCTCTTATCAGCGCAACCAATGACAAGATTCAGAATTATCTGGAGACAGTGGATAAGATTTTTGTGTTTGCCAATCCCAATAAGAAGTCTATCTCTATTCAGGAGTTTGAGAAGAAGGAGTTTGAGCAGCTGAGGGAGAACCTGGAGGAGGATGAGGAGAGCTAGCAGGCGCAGAAACAGGATTGCTGTAAAATAGTGGCAGTTTGAATGTCAACATTATTTAGTCAGGGGTTGCCGCAGGCCCCACAGGAGCTATCTTCTGTCAGGGTTCAGAATTGCCAAACGTTAAAGCTTATGTTGGATTTAAATCAGGAGGGCGGATAGAAAGTGGGACGAAAAAATAAGGAGGTGCAGGAAGGGAACGGGCAGGTGACATATTATTTACTTAATAAAGTAATTGATAAATTTGAGAACAGCATAAACGACTGGCGGGAGAAGACAGAAGGGAACCGCAGCTTTAAAATTCAGCAGCCGGATTATGACGCAGTGGGAAAGAGCGAACTCATAGAGGAGGCCAGAAAGCTGGAAAAAATGGGCTTGATTCGGGTTACCTGGTTCTGTGCAGGTTCGGAAATAGAGAAGGTGACTTATGGCTTAAAGGACATGCCCAAGATATATCAGGCCATGGGCAGGGAGTCTAAAAGGAACCGCCTGGAAAGGGCCAGGCAGTGTGCAGGCAGGTATGAAAGGCAGGCCCAGACGCCATGGCTGAAGGCTTACTATGAGGACGTATTCCAGGAGATTGACAGGGGAAAGTATCCAGGTGATTTGGAGAAGTACGGGGAGCTGTTGTTTCAGTGCCTTGACAGCATAGAGAAGTTAAGAGAGCCTGTGTTTATGCGGGTGTTTAGCAGCAAATATCTGAATGGCTCCAAGGTGTTTGAGAGAGTATTGAAATCAAGAGTCGTCAGTATCGGAAGAAAATATCATCCTATGATTGATGAGGCTATGAGCGAACATGAGATTTTGTCTCAAATGTATCTGGAAAATTATGCCCAGGAGCTGGAGCTGAAAGGGGAGCTGAGGATTGTTCTGAGCGGAAGGATCATTGACTTGTCGGTGTTTCCCTATGGGACGGTTTTAAACTCGGAGACGCTGAAACATGGGAGGATTGACCAGTTTCAGAGGATTCGTAAGGTAATCACTGTGGAGAATAAGGCAAATTATATGTCCATGCCCTTTGAGGAGGGGACTCTGATTTTGTTCTGCCACGGGTTTTTCTCTCCCAGAGAGAGGGAGTTCCTGGTAGGATTAGAGCAGGTTCTTGAAGGGCGGAGACAGGGGGGAGAGGAGATTGAGTACTATCATACCGGGGATATGGATTATGGGGGAGTGCGGATTTTCCGGTATATCCGAACAGAGATTTTTCCGCTGGTGAAGCCGCTGCTTATGGATGCGGCTCAGTATGAGAAGTATCTGAGCTATGGGACGGATATGGAGGCGTCTGCCTTGGAGAAGATGAAAAGGATGGAGGAGCCTTTGCTCCAGCCGCTGATCCAACGGATTTTGCAGGAGAAGAAAGTGGTGGAGCAGGAATGTTTTTTATTTTGAGAATCAGAGGATCAGAAGGAGAATCAACATGAAATCAGAATCAGCAAAAAAACGGCTTGCTATAGCAGGCTGCGGAAAATTGGGAAACATTTTAACAGATGCCTGGAGGGACGGGCTGCTTCCGGAATATGAGATTGTCGGTGTCCTTGGAAGAAACAAGGAACATGCCCGATCCATGGCGAGTAAAGCGGGATGCCCGGCATTTGAGACTATTGAGGAATTGCTGGCTGTAAAGCCAGACTATGTGGCTGAAATGGCTTCAGTGCAGCTGGTGAAAGACATCGGAGAAAAGGTGTTAAAAAACGGAGCCAGCCTGGTAGTGTTGTCCATCGGCGCCTTTGCCGACGAAGCATTTTATGACCGGATAAAAGATACGGCCAGAGAGAACGGGACAAAGGTACATATTGCTTCCGGTGCGATCGGAGGCTTCGATGTGCTTCGGACAGTTGCCCTGATGGGACAGGTAAAAACGGAGATGGTGACCCACAAAGGGCCGAAATCACTTCAAAATACCCCAGTGTTTCGGGAGGAGCTGCTGGAGGATAAGGAGAAGTCGAAGGTATTTGACGGGAATACAAAAGAGGCTATTAAGCTTTTGCCCACAAAGGTAAATGTGTCTGTGGCCGCCTCTCTGGCCACGGCGGGGACGGAGGAAACACGGTTCCGTATTTTCAGTGTGCCGGGGATGGAAGGGGATGACCATAAGATTACTGCCGAAATAGACGGTGTGACGGCTGTAGTGGACATCTATTCCAGAACCAGCGACATCGCCGCATGGAGCGTGGTAGCGCTTCTGCAGAACCTGGCATCGCCGATTATGTTTTAGGAGGTATGGGAAATAATGAACATGTTTAAAAAATTAGTGGCCATAGAGCCTGTAAGCTTGATTTTGTCAGCTCAGGAGGAATTGAAGCAGTATGCAGAGGAAGTAATATTGTACGAAGATATCCCGGAACATGAGGATGAAATAGTGAGAAGAATCGGGGATGCTGACGGCGTTCTGGTCAGCTACACATCTCAGATTCGAAAGAATGTGCTGGAGCAGTGTCCAAATGTCCGGTATGTGGGTATGTGCTGCAGCCTGTATTCGGAAGCCAGCGCCAATGTGGATATTGCCTATGCCAGAGAGCATGGGATTCAGGTTCTGGGCATACGGGATTACGGGGACCGCGGTGTGGTGGAGTATGTGCTGTACCAGCTGGTGCGGATTCTTCACGGGTTTGACTTCCCCATGTGGCAGGAGGAGCCTCTGGAACTTACAGGCCTTCCTGTAGGGATCATCGGCATGGGCGTGTCGGGAGGCATGGTAGCGGATGCGCTGCAGATGATGGGAGCTAAGATATCCTACTACAGCAGAACTAGAAAGCCGGAGAGAGAGGCAGCAGGCATGGAGTATCTGCCGCTGAATGATTTGCTTGAGGGAAGCCAGGTGGTCATTACCTGTCTGAACAAAAATGTGATTCTCCTTCATGAGGAACAGTTTCAATGCCTTGGAAATAAAAAAATCCTGATGAATACTTCTATTGGCACGTCTTCTGACAGAGATGCTTTGGCTAAATGGCTGGAATGCAGGGATAATCTTTACTGCTGCGATACAGAGGCAGCCATTGGGGATGACACTGGGGAGCTGATTCAGAGAGAGAATGTGCTCTGCATGAGGACCTCCGTTGGGAGGACGAGACAGGCATTTGAACTTTTGAGTAAGAAGGTATTGGATAATATACGGGCGTATCTGGAGGAGTAGAAAGGAGTGGTGATTTATGGAGGCAAGAAGGCACATTTTTTTTTCCGGAAGGGTCCAGGGCGTAGGGTTTCGCTACCGCGCCACTTATCTGGCCCAGTCCAGGAAATTGACCGGGTGGGTGAAAAATCTCTGGGATGACCGGGTAGAGATGGAAGTCCAGGGGGAAGAGACGAATATTGAACGGTTTCTGCAGGATTTGCAGGGGCAGCAGTTTATTTCCATTGACAATATGGAAATGACAGAGATTCCCTGTGTGAAGGAGTCTAAATTTCGGGTGGTATATTAAAAACCTGTTTTGAGAGTGCGGCCGCAGTGATGTCTGAACTCACTGCGGCCGCATTCCTGCCTGAAAGAATCTCCCTATTTAAGCACATCCTTCAGATCCATTGTCTTCGTTCCGTCTTCCAGTATAAAGCAGGGAATTCCGATTCCGCCGCCTGCTTTCACCTTCTCATACATAGGCTCCTCATCTCGCAGCTTAAGATAAACCTTCAGATCCGGCAGGGAGGCAGACATATTCTTAAATTCAATCTCTGTGCCTGCTTCTACCAGTTTGTTCAATGCATAAAGGGTATCTGGGCATAAATGGCTTCCTACTACAGTAACTTTCATAATCATAATCTCCTTTTTCTTTTTAATATGTATGGTATCCGTTTATGTAACGGGAATCCCCTATTTGATTTTTCTCGGTTTTTTAAGTTCCAGTGGTTTGCTGTTTAGCAAATCTGGTCTTACGGCGGGGCGTTTTACTGCCCCGCTGCCTGTTACAGGCATGCGGCATTTTTACCGCTTCACTGCCACTGCTTCAATCTCACACAGAACCCCTTTGGGCAGCTCTCTGACTGCTACGCAGCTTCTGGCTGGCTTGGAAGTAAAGTATTTGGCATATACCTGGTTAAAGTCACCAAAATCGGCCATATCTGATAAAAAGCAGGTGGTTTTAAATACCTGATCCAATCCGGTTCCTGCTGCAGCCAGGATTGCCTCCACGTTCCTGCAGCTTTGTTCCGCCTGTGCACAAATCCCCTCAGGCACTTCCCCGGTTTGGGGGTTAACAGGAATCTGCCCCGAAGTAAATACAAACCCATTGACTTCAAATCCCTGAGAGTAGGGGCCGATTGCCCCAGGTGCGCTGGTAGTTTCGATTACATTCATGATAGAATCCTCCTTTAAAATATATTAAAAAGTAAATCTGCATGCGCCTGGCAGCGGATGCGCCACTGCACATGAAAGCTTGGCGGGCACATTTGGCATACCTGAATGCATGCCGCCTATTGGGCGGCTGGATTTTCACAGTATACTTATGCAGCTGCCTGTCCGCTTTCGATACGCTTTTCCAGCCAGTCTTTCCCTTCAACCAGCCGGGCGATAATCATAGAAGCAATAGTATCTCCGCTGGCATTTAAGCAGGTTGCCGCCGGATCAACTAAAAACCCGATAGTTGCAATAAGAGGAAATGCCTCAGCTGGAAAACCAAACAGGCTGACAATAAGCATCTCGCCGACCAAACCGCCGCCGGGAGCGCCTGACAGTACAAATGCACTTAAAATCGCCACTACAATAGACATGGCATAGGTTCCCACGCCTGTATAAGGCATCTGGAACACGCCGTACAGAAACGCAATTTTTGTAATAGAGGACAATACAGAGCCGTCCATATGCATGGTTGCACCCATGGGAAGCACAATATTGCTGATATCATCAGGGACGCCGATTTTCTTACAGGCTTCCATGTTAACCGGCAGCGTTGCAACAGAGCTTTGAGTCGCAAATGCGGTGACTGCAGGATTAAAAATATTTTTAAGCATACGTGAGATACCCAGTTTTCCAGCCGCAAAATAACTGTAAAGAGGGAAAAATATAAGCACGTACACTGCGCACATTGGATAATAAACCAGCATGGTACGCCCGTAATCACCGATTAACTGAGGGCCGAATTCTCCTACCAGGTTTGCAAAATATGCTCCGAGGCCAATGGGCGCCAATTTCATAATCATATCAACCATCATCATGATAATGTCATTTAAGTTATTCAAAAGCTTCCCCGCCCAGCTTTCCTCGCCGCCGCATTTAGCCACTGCAAAGCCAGACATAATGGCAAATACAATAATGGGAAGCATATTGCTCCGGCTCATAAGGCCGCTGAAGTCATTGACCGTAAGCGCCCCCACAATCATGTCACTGATGCTGGAGGCTTCTGCCATCTCTGCCGTACCCATGGAGATAGCCGTATTTGCCGCAGGAGGCCAGAGATTTACTACAACAAGCACCAGTGCCGCTGCAAAACCTCCGGTAACAATAAAAGTACACACCAGACTTCCAAGAATCTTTCCAAGCCGTTTCATGTTAACCATATTTCCCACGGCAGTGGTAATGGATACATAGACCATAGGGACGACGATGGTAAACATCAGATTCAGGAAAATATCCCCAAGAGGTGCCAGTACCTTAGCCCTTTCCCCTAAAATAATCCCCAGAATGGCTCCGGTAAAGATGCCGCCTAACAGCAGCAGCGGAAATTTATAGCTGTCCCATATTTTTTTTGCGTTCATGGTATACCCCTTTCATCATAGGTTAGTGTCAATGGCTTCCTTTAGTTGTTTCATGGCCTGCCTGAGGACGCTTCGGGGGCAGGCTGCATTAAGGCGCATATAGCCGGTCAGGCTTCTTCCGAAAGTGCAGCCTTCATTTAACCCCAGCCTGGCCTTTTCAATCATAAATGTTCTTAAGGCTTCATTATCCATGTTAAGAGCCCGGCAGTCCAGCCACATGAGATAGGTGGCATCCGGTACATTTACCTTGATTTGAGGAATGTTTTCCTGGCAGAAGGACTTTACGTATTCAAAATTTCCATCCAGATATTCCAGAAGCTGCTCCAGCCATTCCTCGCCTTCATTAAATGCAGCCTCCATGGCAACGGAACTGAATGCATTATTTCTGTGAATATCCATGTTCATCCAGAATCTGTCAAACCGAAGCTTGGTTTCCATATTGGGAAATACAGTAGTGGATGCCTGGATGCCGGCCAGGTTAAATGTCTTTGTTCCTGAGATACAGCTTATAATGTTTCCTGCAATCTTCTGGGATACCATGGCTGTAGGCACATGCTTCTTTCCATGAAAGATCAGGTCGGAATGGATTTCGTCAGAAACAAGAAGAACATGGTTGGCAATGCAGATTTCTGCCATTTTTTTAAGCTGATCCCTGGTCCATACAATTCCAAGGGGATTGTGAGGACTGCATAGTAGGAAAATCTTTGCCTCCTTGGCTTTTCTTTCAAAGTCATCAAAATCTATGGTCCAACAGCCGTCTTTTTCTACAAGCTGGTTTTCTAGTACTATCCGATCCCAGGCTTCCACCACATCATAAAATTCTGAGTATACGGGAGTCTGAATCATAACCTTGTCTCCTGGATTGCTGAAAATTTTTACGATGGCAGACAGAGCCGGAACCACGCCTAAAGACCAGCTAACAAGATTCTTGTCAATTTTCCAGCCGTTACGGCGCTCCTGCCAGCTGCAGATTGCCTCGAAATAGCTGTCAGGGCGGGATGTGTATCCCCATATGCCTTCCTCTGCCTTGGCTTTCATTGCATCAATAATTGGCTGAGCGGTTCTGAAGTCCATGTCTGCAACCCAAAGGGGGATGACGTCATTGGTCCCGAACTTTTTGATTCTCTCATCATATTTGGCGGCACGGTTGCCGCTGCGGTCAATGACCTGATCAAAATCGTATTTCATGTTTTGGGCTCCTCTCTTTTTGTTTTAGCTATGTTTTGCGGTGATATTGTTATAAAAAGCAAGAAATGTGCCAATTATTTGAAAAGCAGCGGAAAAATACTTTTTTGATATTCTTCCTTAAATAAAAAAGAAAAGGGACAGAAATATTAAGGCGGGAAAGTACGATGAGGCTACAGAATCGGGGATACAAAGCATTATATTTTAACCAATTAATAATAATTAATTAACCAATTATACAGGTAAAAACAAAATTCAATGATCTAAGCGCCATTGTCTGTGGACAGAAAAAACATACAATTTATATCATTCACCAAAAGGCACAATGATTTAAGGGTGTGGAATGGTATGGAAATAATCAGGCTGTACATTGGCTTATTATTTGCTGTATATTATAAACAGTACACTGAGGTGTATACGGCTATTTGATAAATAGCTGGATTCTGCAACTGACAGATACAAAAGGAAAGGAGAATACCATGGGAAGAAAGATTGTTATTGTAGGCGGAGTGGCAGGAGGCGCTTCTGCGGCTGCTCGGATCAGAAGATTGGATGCAGCTGCCCGGATTATTATGTTTGAGAGGGGAGAGCATGTTTCGTTTTCCAATTGCTGCCTTCCTTATCATTTAAGTGGTGCTGTTGAAAATAGCGACAGCCTTGTGATGATGAGTCCGGACCGGTTTGCAAAACAGTATGACATAGAAGCGCGGGTACAAAGCGAAGTGACAGAGATCCGTCTTGAAGAAAAGAAAGTGACAGTGCATGATCTGGTATCAGGTGACTGCTATGAAGAGGAATACGACAAACTGATTTTGGCCCCGGGAGCTAATCCGATTATGCCTAAAAGCATAAAAGGAATCCAGCAAAAGCACGTATTTTCCGTGCGGAATGTAACAGATATTAAGGCTCTGAAACAGTATATTGATGCGAAAGGCGCAAAAAGGGCTGCGGTAGTAGGCGGCGGATTTATTGGCCTGGAGGTAGCGGAGAACCTTAAAATGGCAGGGCTTTCTGTGGCTCTTATAGAAGGAAGCAGCCAGATTATGGCGCCGTTTGATTATGATATGGTTCAGACTCTCCATAAGGAAATGATGGATTGCGGAATAGAGCTTTATTTGTCGTCCGCGCTGACAGAGGTAAAGGAAAACACCATTGTAATAATGCGGCAGAACGGTGAGAAAATGGTTGATGCAGATGTTGTTGTCATGTCCATTGGGGTGACTCCGGAGACCGCACTGGCCCAAAAAGCAGGCCTTGCAATAGGGGAGACCGGGGGGATACTGGTTAACAAGAATTATCAGACTTCCAATCCTGATATTTACGCCGTTGGAGATGCGATCCAGGGATACAGCCGTTTGCTGCACCGGCCTGGGCGCCTGGCTTTGGCAGGCCCCGCACAGCGGCAGGCCAGGACGGCAGCGAACCATATTTGCGGCGGACAAGGCAGAAACCAGGGATACATCGGCTCTTCCTGCATCCGGCTTTTTGGCCGGAATGCGGCTTGTACAGGGCTGAACGAAAAGACGGCGAAAGAAGCAGGGATTCCCTTCGATTTTGCTTATGTAATTGCGCCGGATAAAGTGGGACTGATGCCAGACAGCAATTATATGAACTTTAAACTGATTTTCGAAGTACCTACAGGGCGCATTCTCGGAGCACAGGCAATTGGAAAAGGGAATGTAGATAAAAGGATTGACGTAATAGCCGCTATGATAACCATGGGAGGAACATTGGAAGACTTAAAAGAACTGGAACTGTGTTATTCTCCGGTTTTTGGCACTGCAAAGGATGTGGTAAATCAGGCGGCCCTTGTAGGAATGAACCTGCTTAACGGATGCTACCGCCAGGTTCCGGTGACTGCTGTGCGGCAGCTGGTAGAATCAGGAGCATGCATTATAGACGTAAGGGAAGAACATGAATTCCAGGCAGGGCATCTGAAAGGTGCTAAAAATATTCCTTTAAGCCAGCTCCGCCAGAGAATGGATGAAATTCCAGTAGACGTGCCAGTGTATCTGCACTGCCGTACAGGACAGCGCAGCTACAATGCAATCTGCTGTCTTCAGGGCCATGGATATAAGAATCTGTGGAACATTTCCGGCTCTTTCCTGGGTGTCAGCCTATATGAATATTTTAATGATAAAGTTCAGGACAGAATGCCTGTGGTAACGGAATATAATTTTAAATAGGCAGAAATCGTTTTTCATCTGAATCAGGGAATATCTGAATGCCTCTCCCACAGCTTACGGCCTTCCAAAGTCAGCCGGCTGCCGCCTCGCCCCCGGCTGATTCTGGCAAGGCCTTTTTCTGACATTTCTGTCAGGATATTCCGCACTTCCTGCTGCGATAGAGGGAGGAAACACTCTCTGGCTTTGGCCAGCAGCTTTTCTCTTCCGACGAAACATCCCTGCTGAGACGCTTCATAAAGCTGCTCCAGGACAAACCAAAAGGCTTCCGTATAGACGCCTCCCTGTTTTTGGATAAGATTGTTCTTGCCAGGTGATGCCATAACAGGACGAAGGCAAGACTGACTGTGCTTTAATACAGTAGGAGGAAGATCCTCCAAGGCAATGTGCTCATGTCCAGTGTATATAAAATATTCTACCACATTGCGCAGTTCCCGTATATTGCCTGGCCAGGAATATTCTTTCAGGAATTTGTGTACGGAATCGGTCAGATCAAATTGTCCCCCAAGCTCATTTTTAAAATGTTCTATCAGCAGAAACATATCATCATCCCTGCCTGCCAAAGAAGGAATCATAATAGGAAGCGTATTCAGCCGGTAGTATAAATCCCGGCGGAAGTCTCCTTCTTCCACTTTCTGCTCCAGAGATTCGTTGGTTGCAGCTACAATACGCACATCAATGCTAATAAGGCGGCTGCCTCCTACCCGCATAATTTCCCGCTCCTGCAGCACTCTTAAAAGTTTTACCTGCAGCAAGGGGCTCATGCCTTCCACTTCATCTAAAAACAGGGTTCCCCTGTGAGATAATTCCAGAAGACCTGGTCTTCCGCCCTTCTTCGCTCCCGTAAAAGCGCCTTCCTCGTATCCGAAGAGCTCGCTTTCCAGAAGATTCTCAGGAAAGGCAGCCACATTGATGGCAACAAAAGGTTCCTTTGCCCTTCTGGAAGCCTGATGCAGGGCATGGGCAAACAATTCCTTGCCAGTACCTGTTTCGCCGATGAGAAGCACTGGGCTTTCACTTACAGCCATTCGCTTCAGAATCTCTTTGGACTTAATGATTGCCTGGGAATTGCCGATAATATCATGGAAGCCATATTTAGCATAATGGCCTTTATGTAAAAGCTGTTTTCTCAATTCGCTTTGGCGCATTTCCATGTCATTAAATCTCTGAAGTATGGCAAAAGCCCCAATGCAGGCATCCTGCCGCAGCACAGGAACCACTTCTGCGCTGATGTTAACACCATGGATCTTGATTACCTGGGCCTCGGTGCGTTTTTTTTCTTTCATGCATTTGGAAAAGTCAATATATGGGAATACTTTTTCACATCGTTTTCCCATAATCAGTGAACTGCTTACCTTGGTAATCTCTTCCGCATGATGGCTGCAGGCAAAAATTTCACCGCATTCGTTTACTCCGATGACGCCCTCCTCCAAGATCTCCATTAGAATATGGAACTGGCTTTCCAGACGGATAGATTTAGCGAACATTTGGTCAAAGCTGTAGTTATTGGTAGCTATGGAGCGGAAATATTTCTGGAAAGGCTCCGTCTCCAGCAGATATTCCAATTCCAGACGCAGGGCAATCTCTATCATCATGCCGGACGTGCAGGGGCGCTGCCCTAAGTTGATCTTTGTTTCTATTTCCTCAGGAACATAACGCATTTCATCAGGTGTTACTGCTATATGGACATCTTTCTCCAGCACGGCTCCGGGGTAAAATGGGATCAGTTGGATGTGGTTAATTCCAAACTGATTCAGCTGGGTGATGGCCTCCCGAGCCATGGTTTGCGTCATGTTTACAAACAGTACTTTGGTTCCCCTTGAAAGTTCTTTCAATTTTCTAAGCTCACTCCAGCGGAAGGATACTTCCACAGCCATAGTTTGACAGTCCATGGGAATGTGCCGTGCCACCTCCTCAGCAGAACCGTATGCGTCTGTGGAAACAACAAACAGATCGGCCCGGGGAAGAACGCCCATGGCGGAACCATCCAACACATTATATACAGATATATCTGCATATGCTCCAAACAGGCTTTTCACTTCCCTGCCATAGGATTCACCTGCCCTTGGGTCCAGGCTTACAATAGAAATACGCTTTTTTTTCATAGATTTCTCCAATTCAACCATTTATTTTAACCATTTTGTCACAATTTCACTGAGAATGCAATAGCCTTTACGATTTTGGAAAATAAAAAGAGAGAAAAGACACATTTCTATAGAGAATTATTTTTGGCATGATTTTTGCTTTATAAAAAATTAGAAAACTTTACACATAAGAGAGGAGATATTCGTATGATTACCAAAACAGAATTGTTAACGCTGCTCCGCCAAGAAGTAGTTCCCGCCCTTGGCTGTACGGAGCCGGTATGTGTGGCTCTTGCCGCTGCTGATGCTTACCATGCCATCGGAGGGGACATTGTTTCCATTAAAGTGGAGGTCAACCCTGGAATTTATAAAAACGGCATGAGTGTGGGCATCCCCGGATTTGACCGGGTAGGGCTTAAGTATGCAGCCGCCTTGGGGGCCTGTCTTGGCAATCCCCAGAAAAGCCTTCAGCTTTTAGAAGACATTAATGAGGAAGTTTCCAAAAAAGCCGTTGAACTTGCGGAAGCCCACCATGTTATTGTCATGATTAACCATAATGAAACACAGCTTTATGCAAGGGCGGAGATTATCACTACTGCCGGAATCGGGATCAGCGAAATACGGAATACCCATGCCAATATTATTCTGACCAAGAGAAACCATGAAGTTCTTCTGGAAAAGGAGTATGCAGTTACTTCCAATGACGAAATTCATCAGAAGCTTATGGAAATGTCTGTGGCAGAAATCAAAGAGATCGTGGATCAGTGCAGTGAGGATGAACTGGCTTACATGACTGAAGGCGTAGAGATGAACGGGAAACTGGCAGATTACGGTTTAAAGAATTCGGTAGGAATCGGAATTGCATCTGCGCTTCAGAAACAGCTGGAGTCAGATACCATGGGAAACAATCTGTTCAGCCGTACTATGGTGCGGGTGGCAAGCAGCGCAGAGGGGCGTATGAGCGGCTGTCCATACACGGTTATGAGCAGCGCAGGCAGCGGAAATCATGGCCTGACAGCTGTTCTGCCTGTAGTGGAGATGGCAGAATATGTCCATGCATCTAATGAGCAATTGGTAAAAGCGCTTGCATTTTCCCATGCCCTGAATGTGTACATAAAATCTTTTACAGGAAAGCTGTCTGCCACCTGCGGCTGCGGAGTGTCGGCTGCTACTGCCGCTTCTGCAGCTATGGTCTGGCTTCTTGGCGGAAATGACGTCCAGATTGGAAATGCCATTATTAACATGAGCGGAAACCTTACAGGGATGGTTTGCGACGGCGGAAAAATCGGCTGCGCTTTAAAACTTGCAACAGCGGCCAATGCGGCTATGATGTCTGCTTACCTTGCCATATCAGACGTGGTCCTTCAGGGGACAGATGGTATCTGCGGATTTACGCCAGAAGAATCTATCCGCAATATGGGAAAGGTAAGCAGCCCGGGAATGCTGCAGACCGATCACACAATTTTGGACATTATGATGGAAAAAGACTGCTGATAAAAAGCGGCTTCCGATACTGACGGAAGCCGCTTTTTATCAGAATATCATTACAGAAGCAATGCCCTCTGCCTGGAGTCCGGTATATTCATCTGAATTCGGTATTTTGCCACAGCTCTTCTGGAGACAGAGATGCCTTGGCCTGCCAGCTTTTCTGCCAGCTTTTGGTCGCTGAGAGGTTTTTTACCTTCCGCAGCAATGGCGGCACGAATTCGCTCTTTAATATTTTCCGGAGAAATACCTTCATGCCCTCCATCTTTTGAAATAGCTGGTGTAAACAGGGCTTTAAGGGGTACAGTCTTTTTATATTGTACATATTTTCCCTTAATGGCACGGCTTACAGTAGATGCATGGAGCCCCAGATCCTCTGCAATATCTTCCAGCCCCATAGGAGCCAGTGGACCTTTTAGCTCAAAATAATTCTCCTGCCGTTTCAAGATGGCGTCTATAATACGGACAATGGTTTTTCTCCTTTGTTCTACACAGCTGATAACAAATCTTGCGCGCTCCAGCCGTTCTTTAAAATATGCTGTCAGTTCCGGGTCAGTGGACTGCTCCATCATGCCCATATAATAGTCGCTGTATTTATAATCTCCCATCCACTGGTCATTGATTTCCACAATCCATCTTCCCCCTGGCCGGGATACCAGAATATCCGGCACTACGTAGGAGGCTTCGGCCCGCTGGATATCCATAATGGGACGGGGATTCAGGCTTCCGATTAAGTGGATGTATTCTTTTACCTTGATGGTGGATATCCCAAGGCTTCGGGATATGGCACCAATCTGCCCGCTTACCAGATGGGCCAGATGTTCCCTTAAAAGAAGGAACAGAGTTTCGTCCTCAATGGCTCGTTCTTCCAATTGCCTGATAAGGCATTCAGCCAGATTAGGGGAGAAGATACCTACAGGCTCCAGTTCCCGCAGCACGGCAAGGCACTGAGAAAGCTCTTCCTTTCCATACCCGGATGTTTCAGAAATCTCCTCAATATCGTGGGTGAAAAAACCCTTTTCATCCAGACAGTCTATAAGATACCCCATAATCTTCCACTGGCGTTTGGAGTAGTCGTTCCAGTTAAGCTGCCCAAGGAGATTTTCTTTTAAAGAACTTCCCTTTTTGGCAGACAATTCTCTTCGATAGGGTTCGTCCCCGTCAGGATTACCCGGATGCTGATCCGCATAGGCGGTTTCTGATTCACTGTCAGAAAATTTTTCAATGCTTGTCATGATTTCGTTTTCTTTGTGTTCCGCATTTTCCAACATTGGATTTTCTAGATATTCATTTACCATAAAGTCTTCCAGTTCCTGGTTGGTAAACGCCAGAATATTTAAGGCCTGAACCTGATTTGGAGACAGGGATTGTTTTTGCTCGGCTGCTATGTAACTGTTTAAATCCATGGGACTCTCCTTTTGCATATGATGTATTTTTTCGATATGTGTGGAATTTAGTTTTAGTTTACACTTTTTTCTTATTTTATTCAATATTTTTATTAATTGCAATGAAAAAAATGAGGAAGTGCAAAAACACTATGTGCATAATTAACACAGTAGGGTTTTCAGGCGATAGCGGTATTAAGAGATATTTTTGCCGCAATGGCTGCAGGAGGCCTTGTTGAAGACAGGGAAAAGTATTATAATGGGGCATAGAAATGGCAGAAGAATGGAAAGGAACGGTTTTATGGCGGTAAATACGGCATATCTTTGTGAAGAGGAAAGGCAGGGAATCAGAATTTTGGAATACAGAAGCCTGGACAGTCTGGCAGCTGTGCCTGAGCAGGCCGGCGGCCGGCCGGTAACGGCATTGGCCCCCTATTTGTTTTCTGCACATAAAAATTATAATGACGGGGAACACCCAGGGGCTTTCTGGATATCAGAATCCGGGCAGAGGCTGCCTTGGGAAGAGGCAGGAGAACTGCCTGTGGTGAAGGGAGATGTTCTGGAGGAGCTGCGGCTTCCTTCCGTTTTAAAACAAGTAGGGAATTATGGGCTTTATAACTGCAGCAGACTGAAGAAGCTGGAGCTGTTCAGCACAACATTAGATTGGGGGCCAGGGGTATTTACCGGATGCCAGGGCGTGACGGATCTGACAGTCCATGTAGATGAATCACAGAAATCCTGTCTGAAAGAGATCCTTGCAGAATTAAGGCAGACCTTGACAGTAACCTATGATGGAGAGGAAAAAGCTTTGCTGATTTTCCCTGAATTTTTTGAAGAAGCAGTGGAAAATACCCCTGCAAGAATTCTGATGACCAATACCCACGGATGCGGCCAGAGATACCGCAATGCGTTTGTCCAGACCCGCTTTCAGTTTCAGGAATATGACAGCCTTTTTCCCCATGTTCAGGTTCAGGAACCGGAGGAACTGGTGACAGAACTGGCTTTAGGGCGGATCATGCATCCGTATCATCTATCTGAGGAGTTTAAATGCCGTTATATGGAATACCTGAAAGAGCATAAGACGGCAGCTGCCTGCCAGGCGGTCAGGAAAGAAAATATGAATTGCCTTACATGGCTGATCGAACATGTTTCATATGAAAAAGAAGATTTAAAGATTGTCATTGAAACCGCTAACCGGAGGGGAAATACGCCGGCAGTAAGCATGCTGATGAACAGGGCGGAAAAACAGGGAGCTGTGAAAAGGCGGAGATTTGCGCTGTAGAGGTAAGGCCAAGGAGTGGAGAAAGGGGGGCAGGCATATGATTGACCCTGCCAGACACAGGCAGCTGGAAGAACTGAACATGGTAAATGTGTGCACGCAGATATTGTATGACGCCAGGAATGAATTATACTTAAATATGCATTTTCTGGATATATCATTAAGCAGCCTGGGATTTGAGTCAGATCCGTCTATGAAAGGTTTGGGAACTGACGGGTATGTGATTTACTACAATCCGGATCATTTGTGTGCCCTTTACCGTCGGGGAAGGGTTTATGTAAATCGCACATATTTGCACATGGTGCTGCACTGCCTTTTCTGCCATCTTGATGCCAAAGGAAACCAGGCGGAAGCGTACTGGAACCTGGCCTGTGACATTGCCATGGAATCTATTATTGACGGACTTTACCAAAAATGCATTCATGCTGCGCCGACGCCCTTCCGCAGAGAAACGTATCTTCGCTTGAAAAAGCAGATGAAGGTGCTGACAGCAGAGGGAATTTACAGGGCCTTACAGAACATGAATCTGACCGAAAATCAGTATAATAGGCTGGCAGCGGAATTTTATACAGACAGCCATGAAAAATGGAATGAAGAGCCGCCGCCGGGCATACCGGTTCCAAGACAAAACAGATGGACAGACAACCGGGAAAAGATGCAGACTGAGATGGAGTCGGCAGGGCTGGACCCTTCTGGGGGACATGAGGAAAAGAGCTTTCTTGAACAGATTCAGGTAGAAAACAGGGAACGTTATGATTATAAGCGGTTTCTGAGAAAGTTTGCTGTTATGAAGGAGGAGATGCAGACAGACCAAGACTCCTTTGACTATATATATTATACCTATGGATTGAACATGTACGGAAACATGCCGCTGATCGAACCCCTGGAATCAAAAGAGGTGCACCGGATTGAGGATTTTGTATTGGTTATTGACACTTCCATGTCTTGCTCCGGCCAACTGGTAAGACGCTTTTTGGAGGAAACGTATGGGGTTTTAAGTGAAAGCGAAAGTTATTTCAGAAAGATCAATGTCCATATTATTCAGTGCGATGATCAGGTTCGTTCTGATGTGGTTATTACAGATAAAGGGCAGATGGAAGAATACATGAAGAACTTTACCATAAAAGGAAACGGGGGGACGGATTTCAGGCCTGCATTTGAATATGTGGCGGGTCTGAAAAAACAGGGTCAGTTTACAAGACTGCGGGGACTGCTATATTTTACTGATGGAAAAGGGATTTATCCGGTCAAAATGCCTCCATATGATACGGCTTTTGTGTTTATTCAGGATCAATATGAGGATGTGTCAGTCCCCTCCTGGGCAATAAAACTGATTTTGGATGACAGATTACAGTGAACCTTCATGCGTCTGGGAGCGGATGCGCACCGTATACGAAAATCTGGGCGGTGCAATTGGCATCCCTGAACGGATGCCGCCTGCTAAGTGGCGAGACTTTTAAAATAAGAGATTTGGAGAAAAATGAGTAGGAGGAAAATTAAGTTTTGAATATTAAGCGGGCCAAAGAAGAAATAAAGAATACCATTGAAGCATACTTGCTGCGTGACAGATATGGGGCATACGAGATTCCCCCTGTCAGGCAGCGGCCGGTTCTGCTTATGGGGCCGCCTGGAGTGGGAAAGACACAGATTATGGAACAGATTTCCCAAGAATGCCGCATTGGCCTGGTATCCTACACCATTACCCATCACACCAGGCAGAGCGCCATTGGCCTGCCTTTTATTCAGGATCGGATTTATGATTCCAGGCGGTGCTCCGTGACGGAGTACACGATGAGCGAAATTGTAGCTTCCATATATGATAAGATTGCGGATACAGGGCTTCAGGAAGGGATCTTGTTTATTGACGAGATTAACTGTGTGTCGGAAACCCTGGCGCCTGCCATGCTTCAGTTTCTTCAGTGCAAAACTTTTGGCAGCCACAGCATTCCTCAGGGATGGATCATTGTGGCAGCAGGCAATCCTCCGGAATACAACAAGTCAGTAAGAGAGTTTGACATTGTTACCTTGGACAGGATTAAGATGATTCCTGTTGAGGCGGATTTTGGTGTATGGAGAGAGTATGCCCAGCAGGTGAATATTCATCCTGCCATTGTTTCCTACCTTGACATAAAAAAGCAGAATTTCTGCCGGATTGAAACTACGGTAGACGGCAAACTATTCGCTACCCCCAGAGGCTGGGAAGATCTGTCCAGACTTATAGAGGTATATGAAAAACTTCACAAAACTGCAGACAGAGAAGTCATCTTCCAATACATCCAGTACCCTCTGATTGCCAAAGATTTTGCAAATTATCTGGAACTTTATTATAAGTATCAGAAAGACTATGAAATTGAGGCGATTTTAGACGGGAAACAGAGACAGGGTATTTATGAAAGGTTGGAGAGGGCTCCTTTTGATGAGCGGCTCAGCGTTATGAGCCTGCTTTTGGCAGGACTGAACAGTGGCTTTAAGGAGATGTCAGAAAAAGGGAAGCGCTTGGAACGGCTGCAGAGAATTTTCCGGCGGCTGAAACCTAAAGGAACACAGGGCGGAGGCGAAGATGCCTATGGGGCAGAGTATGCTTCTGCTGCAGAATACCTGGAAGGACTTACTGCAGGGATGCAGGCAGAGCGGAAATATAAGTTTGAATCAAAACTGCTGAGCCGGGCAGAGGATCATCTGTATCAGGATGTAATGAGGATTCTGGAACAGACTGTCCAGGAGATAAAGGCAGACCACTGCCAGACAGAGGAAGAGGTGTGGGAGAAAGTTTCCTATGTTTTTGAGAAAGAAAATGAAGCATATGAAGGTATGTTTGAACTGTGGGGGCAGAGGCTGGAACATGTCTTCGATTTTATGGAGGCAGCATTCGGCAGCGGGCAGGAAATGGTGGTATTTGTTACAGGCTTGAATACTGGGTTTTACAGTGTGGAGTTTCTGCAGGAATACAATTGCAGCCGATACTATCAATATAATAAAATGCTTTTATTTGATGACAGGGAAAGGGAAATTCTGAAAAAGATGGGATCATAGGTGATATGGTATTGCATTTTATATTTTAAACGATATAATAGAGATATATCAGGAAAACACAATGGGTACACACATTCAGGAGGATTGTTAATTATGTGGAGGAAAAAGGTTATGGCTGCCGCAGCGGCAGGCATGGTGATGGCTGTAATGGCAGCGTCTCCGGCTCTGGCACATGGACATGGCTGCCGTCGGCGGGTAACTGCCGCCGCTTCCGATACGGCTAGTTTAGCCTGCACCATCGAAGGGTGCAGTGAAACAGGGTACCATACCCATGACAGTCACGGCTACTGGGGATGCTATCCGGTCTGTACGGCAGAAGGGTGCAGCGAAACAGGCCATCATTCCCATGATGGTTATGACTGCTGGGGATATTATCCGGTTTGCGCTGTAGAAGGGTGCAGCGAAACAGGCCATCATGTTCATGACGAACACAATTACTGTGGTTACAGCCATCGCAGCGGATACTGTGATAATTCTTGCCAAACGCCTTCAGGCAATGCAGGATACGGCGGGCATCACGGCTGTTATTGACAGCCAGGGCCGCCTGATGCAAGAGACTGGGGCAAAAACACCGGGATACAGCGGCTTAGACAGCATGTAAGAAACGGGTGCACCGGCTTTTTAGCTGGTTCACCCGTTTCTTGTCGAAATCCTTGACATAATGGGGGGTTATATTATAAAATAGTTGAAGACTTTTGACAGAGGAGAGCGTTATGTTCGTAGGAAAAAGCCTTTTGGCTTCACTAATGATAAGTTCGGCAGTAATCACTTCAAGCCCTGAGGGAACAGAGGTTTCAGATTCTCGTATAAATGCAACGGTTTTAGTAGTATCGGAAAAGCCGGAAGAAGAGGCGGCACCCCAGATATCAGAAACATCAGAGGAGGAGACGCCCCAGGACTCGGAAAAACCTCAAGAATCACAGGAAAAGGAGAAGCTGCAGAAGCCAGAGGAGACTGATTCTGAGGAAGAGCCGGAGGAGACCGATTCCGGGGAAGAGCTGGAGACAGACGAAGAAGAGGAAGATAGTCAGGCGTCAGAGTGCCCGGTGCTGGAAGGAACAGCCATGACCATGCTGTCAAGCCAAGGGGGAGCCCAAATGCTCAGTTCCGTTATACGCTCGGAAAACGGCAGCCTGGTTGTCGTTGACGGAGGCTGGGAAGCAGACGGGGATTATCTTTTGGAAACCATCAAGGAAAATGGGGGAACCGTAGATGCATGGCTTATTACCCATCCTCATTCGGATCATGTAGGGGCCCTGTATCATATTCTCAAAAACAGAAGTGATGAAGTTGACATTAATGGAATTTATTATTCCTTTGCACCTATTGGCTGGTATCAGGAGGTTTCTCCGGAGGATGCGGACATGGTTGGCCGTATTGCGGGAGAACTGGAGAAGATACCCGAGGACAAGCTTCATGATTCCGTAGGGAAAGATGATAAAATAGTTGTGGACAACTTGTACATAACTGCGTTGAACGATCGCTATGAGTTAAGCACTGATCCGGTTAACAACAGCAGCATTGCATATATGGTGGAAACGGAAGGGAAAAAGGTTCTGTTTTTAGGCGATATGTCATATGACGGCGGGAGCCAGCTTGGAAGGGAAAACGGAGATTCCCTGAAAGCCGATATTGTTCAGATGGCTCATCATGGTCAAAACGGAGTCGGAAAAGCTCTTTATGACGTTATTTCGCCGAAAATCTGCCTCTGGCCCACTCCCCAGTGGCTGTGGGATAACGATAAGGGAAACGGATATAACAGCGGCCCCTGGAAAACCGTTGAGACCAGGAAATGGATGGAAGACTTTTTAAAGGTAGAAAAAAATTACTGTATTAAAGACGGAGACATAGTTTTACAATTAGATTGAAGAAGGATTAAATGCTAAAAAGCCGGTACCTATTTTAGGGAACCGGCTTTTACCAATGCTTTCCGAATTTTTGAGCCTGTAAGGACTGCCAATATTGTAAGTATAATATCTTTAGGAATAAATGCCGCAAAGGAATAGGCAACAATAGCCTGGAATGACATTTCTGAAGTGAGAAGCGACCACTGAAAAGCCCCTGCCAGTTCCACGGTCATCAGTCCTATGATGGACAGAATCATGGAAAACAATAGAGATACTGCCTGGCTGGAATGCTTTATGGGGATTCCGGCAAGCACAGCCAAAACAGGCCATGCAAGAATGTACCCTCCTGTCATTCCTGTAAGACACTGCAGTCCGCCGCTGAAGTTAGAAAAGACAGGCAGACCTATACAGCCCAGAAGGATGTACACCAAGGTAGCCATACAGCCCTGCTTCCATCCCAGAACGGTTCCAATCAGTGCGATTCCGAACACCTGGATAGTAACCGGCACTCCGGTGGGAAGAGGAATGGAAATCTGGGATATGACGGTCAAAACAGCGGCTGAAACACCTGTCAGAACTAGATTTTGGGTGTAAATGCTCCGGCTTTTCGACGAAGCCTGGGAGGCAGAAGATATGGTCTTCATAATACGTTCCTTTCTGTAATATGAGTTTCAAGGAGTCTGGATACGAATGAAAGAGTCCTTGCTCGAAAAAGAATATAACATATATAGAGAGAATTGTCAACTAAACATAAGATATAGTTTACAATTGATTGCGCCGACATTTTTAGAGAAAGCAGGTAAATGCATATGTATATTGCAGATTTACACATTCATTCCAGATACTCCAGGGCTACAAGCAGAGAGTGCACGCCAGAGCATTTGGATCTTTGGGCAAGACGGAAAGGCATCAGTTTACTGGGAAGCGGAGACTTTACCCATCCGGCATGGCGACAGGAGCTGAGCGAAAAGCTGGAGCCTGCTGAAGAAGGGCTGTATGTCCTAAAGGACGATTTACGCCTTAAAGACAGAACCGCTGAAGGCGCCTGTCCCCCCAGATTTGTAATTTCCGGAGAAATCAGTTCGATTTATAAGAAAAACGGGAAAGTCCGCAAAGTACACAATTTAATTTTGCTGCCAGGGCTTAAGGATGCTGAAATACTTTCGCAGAAACTGGAGACCATTGGAAATATCCACTCTGACGGCCGTCCGATTCTGGGACTGGACAGCCGGGTTCTGCTGGAGATTACTTTGGAACTGTGCCCGAAAGCCATCTTTGTCCCGGCTCATATTTGGACGCCTCATTTTTCCATGTTCGGGGCATTTTCTGGTTTTGATACCATAGAGGAGTGCTTTGAAGATCTGACGCCGTATATCCATGCTTTTGAAACAGGCCTTTCCTCTGATCCTCCTATGAACTGGCGTCTGTCGGCGCTGGACCGCCTTCAGATGATCTCTAACTCTGACGCCCACTCCCCGGCAAAATTAGGGCGGGAGGCAAATATGCTTGAGATTGACATGTCTTATGAAGGCCTGTATGAAGCTGTTCAGAACGGAAAAGGCCTGGCAGGAACCATTGAATTTTTCCCGGAGGAAGGGAAATACCATTTTGACGGTCACAGAAAATGCCATTTGTGCTTAAGCCCCAGGGAAGCAGAACTGTATCAGGGAAAATGTCCGGTGTGCAAAAAGAAACTGACTATGGGAGTTTCTCACCGGATTGAGCAGCTGGCAGACCGCCAGGAGGGCTTTGTCCGTGCCGGGGCAAAACCTTTTGAGAGCCTTGTACCGCTTCCGGAAGTGATCGCCGCATCCACTGGACATTCGGCGGCAAGCATGAAGGTTCAGAAGCAGTATGAGGACATGTTGGAGAACCTTGGAACGGAATTTTCTATTTTAAGAGAGATCCCGGCAGAGGATATCCAAAAGAAGGCGGGGTATCTGGTAGCTGAGGGAATCAGGAGGCTGAGAAAGGGAGATGTACAGCGCTTTCCAGGGTTTGACGGAGAGTATGGGATTATCAAGCTGTTTGAGCCGGCAGAGCTGGAATCCATGGACGGACAGATGAACATGTTTGCCATGGCAGGAGGGCTGGGAGCACGAAAGGGGGAGGATAAAGGAAAGGATCAAGAGGAAGCAAATGTGCAGACATGGGAAACCGGCCAGAAGCATGCTTCAGAGAAGAAAGATACAGCCTGTGAGGCAGAAAAGAAGGGGATCATGCCAGAAGAAGCGGCGGAGGACTCCAGGGAAGAAGGGCTCAATGAAGAACAGCTTCAGGCTGTCCAGACCATCTCTCCCAAAACAGCTGTTGTGGCAGGGCCAGGGACAGGGAAGACTAAAACTCTGGTTTCCCGTATCCTTTACCTTCTTCAGAACCGTAGGGTTAAACCATCGGAGATCACGGCAGTTACGTTTACCAATAAGGCGGCAAAAGAAATGAGGAAGCGCCTGGAACAACAATTGGGAGGCAAAAAGAATACAAGAAACCTTCATATTAATACAATTCACGGACTTTGCTATGAGATACTGAAAACTTCAGGAGAAGAGTTTTTTCTGGCAGATGAGGAGACTGCACTGGAAGTTGCAGAAGAAACAGTGAAAGAGCTGGAAATAAAGGAAAGGCCGGAAAAATTAAGGCAGCTGATATCCAGAAAGAAAACCGCCCTATTGGAAGAAGAGGCTGTTTTGGAGTTTCCCTATATCAATCAGGCGTCAGAGCTTTATAACAAAAAGCTTGCTGCGCTTCACGGATTAGATTTTGATGATCTCCTTGTAAAAGCCCTGGAATTGGCAGAAAACAGAAAAGAAAGCTTAAAATCCTTTACGTATCTTCTTGTAGACGAATTTCAGGATATCAGTCCAATCCAGTACCGTTTAATTCAGGAATGGAGCAGGGGAGGAAGAGAAGTGTTCCTGATTGGTGACCCAAATCAATCTATTTATGGATTCCGGGGTGCAGATCCGGGGAGCTTCGGCAAATTCGAAGAGGAACAGAAAGCAGAGGTAATCCGCCTAAGGAAAAATTACCGCTCTGCCCCAGAGATACTAAAAGCGGCACAAGAAGTATTGAAAGATTTCAATGGCCTGGAGCCTGTGAGGCCTTCCGGTCTTCCGGTCCGGCTGGTGCAGACATCAGGTGAAATGGCAGAAGCCATCTTTGTGGCAAAAGAGATTAACCGACTTGTAGGCGGTATTGATATGCTGGATATGGAGGAGGGGTTCTCCTGTACAGGCGAACGGACGCCTCGAAGCTTTAAAGACATTGCAGTGCTTTACCGTACACATCGGCAGGCAGAGCTTCTGGAAAAATGTCTGAAAAAGGAAGGAATTCCCTACGTGGTAACGGGAAGGGAAAGCTTTCTGAAAGAACCCTGCGTCCAGGGAAGCCTGGCATTTTTCAGAAGCATTCTGGACGATGAAGACCAGCTTGCAAGGAAACGGTGCCTGAGATTGCTGTGGAATCTGGATGAAGGCCATATATCCCAGTGTGCCTATGGATTGCTGGCGGACAAATACAGGGAGCTTCTAAAGCGCAGACAGCCACAGAGTATTTTAAGCATATGGCAGGAAGACATGGAATTTTCTCTTAACCCGGCTATGGAAAAATTACGCTCAGCCGCAATGTTTTATAAAACCATGGGAGAAATGCTGGAGAGTATAGCATTTGGCCAGGAAAGCGATATAAAGCGCTGCGGAGGGAAAACATATACTTCAGATGCAGTGGCCCTTATGACGCTTCATGGATCGAAAGGGCTGGAATTTCCGGCAGTGATATTATATGGCGTGAAAAAGGGGATGATACCTTTCGAATATGCCCGAAAAGCACCGTCTGATAAAGGAACTGGCGAAGAAAAGACGCCTGGTGCCTCAAGGTACACAGCAGGAGAAGTAGATGTGGAGGAGGAAAGGCGGCTTCTTTATGTCGGAATCACAAGGGCAAAGGAAGAGCTGATTATGACAGGCGCAGGGGAATGCTCTGTATTTACGGAATGCTTGTCAGACGAAGTGGTTATGCGGGAGAAGTCAGGATCAAGAAACAGCCCATGGAATAGCGGACGGCAGATGAATCTCTTTGAATTTATGAGTTAAAGATAATAAGTATGTAGCAAATCCTGTATTTGGGCCGCTTAATAACAGGAGGGAGGAAAAACAGATGGATTCTATGGAAGAGATTTACCAAAACCACGCAAAGGCCATATACAGTTTTCTCCTGGCCCGGCTTCAGGACGCAGACACTGCAGAAGAATTGACCCAGGAAACTATTATGAAGGAGGCAGAGAAAGATGATATGTAAGATACCATGCCATTTGATACAGGATTTGCTGCCTGTGTACGCAGACGGGCTTACCAGCCGGCAGACGGCACAAGATATAGAAGGGCATTTGGAAAACTGTGCAGAATGCAGGGAGAGTTATGAGAAAATGAAGGCTGCCATGGGACGGTCCATGGACAGGGGCAGAGAGGAAAACAGAAAAGAGATTGACTACGTAAAAACAGTAAAATCGAGAGATATCCGTAACATAATCTGTGCGGCAGCCATATCGGTACTTGTGATTTTGACGGGAATCGGAGCAAAGCTTTTTGTTATCGGATCCCCGTCAGAAGCCTATATGACAACATATATTGATGTAGATGAAAAACAGATACACATAGGCGGCGCATTCTGGAATTCGGCTTTGGTCTACAGCAGTCATAAGCTGGTGCGGCAGAAAGACGGCACACAAAAACTGGTTGTCTATTCCTGCCTGGCTTCGAAGTGGAACCGAAACGGTGTGTTTAACCTGACTTTGGACAGGGAAGACGTGGAAAGGCAGGTCGATATAGGAGGAACCGTGGTAAAAAGCGACGGAACCCTTATTAGTAAAACGGCAAATGAGCTTTACAAAGCCAAAAATCCTTTTATTGGGGATGCATCAGCCAGTGGCCGCCTGACAGGGATTTTGCATATAGAGGAGCAGCTGGGAGGATTTAAAAACGAACTTCAGACCGTTGCAGAACCTTATGGATGGACTTTAAGGTATGAGGACAATGTACGCAGCTGCGCCGCATTTGAATCCAGGATGAAAGACTATGGGTGCGTTTTGCTGGCTCTTATTGATAACTTGGGCGAAATCACCTGGATTTATACTGCAGAAACTGAGGAGGGAACCATAGAACGGGAAACTGTGCTTACGGTTCAGGAGGCGTCAGAGCATTTAAATGCACCAGTAAAGTCTTTTGGAGAGAGCCCGGAAAAAGTTCAGGAATTACTGGATAAGACAGGCTTATTTAATTTTCAGTAATTTTCGGTAATTGAAAGAAATTCTTTTCCCGATGGCCAGAATGTGCTATAATCAAGGAAACATATTATATTTATCTGCAGTTTACGGTCTGCAGACATGGTGCGATGTTTTCAGAGGGTGTATGAGAATATTTTTATTATGAAACATACTGGGAAGATATAGAGAAAGGGGTTTCTATGTCTCAAAATATATTTCTTGATTATAAAAAGGCATTAACGTTAGACGACTACATGAAAAACAGCATGGAGGGACGCCGTAATCTGGGGAACCAGATTCCTATAACGGTTTATCGGCTTTTTGAGAATTCTTTTCGGGAAGAGCTGAAAGAGACTTTCGGGGAGGAGGAACAGGTACGTATTTTCCGCAGTGCCGGTTTCCGGGCGGGAGAATACTTTACCAGGAACTTTCTGGATATTACTTTGCCAATCAACGAATTTTTGGCCCTGCTTTGTGAGAAGATGGAGACATTAAGAATCGGAGTGCTGCATATTGAGGAGATGGATCGGGATACAGGCAGATTCATTTTGACAGTATCTGAAGATGCAGACTGTTCCGGACTTCCTATGCTGGGGGAAACTGTGTGCAGCTACGATGAGGGATTCCTTTCAGGAATTTTGACTACATATACAGGAAAGCCGTACACTGCGCTGGAGACAGACTGTTGGGCTACAGGAGATCGTGTATGCAGATTCTGCGTTGAGGTTAGTGAGCATTGAAGGAGCAGTCATGGAAAATAGAAATTGTCAGATTCTTTTCGAGTATTTGAAAAGCATTTTGTATGATTCCCAGATTGAAAGGCCGGATTTGGCAAATCTGGATTCCCCATATGAGAAATTAGGCCAGGGGCTGAAGACTTTGCAGAAATGGGTGGAGGAGATGCGGACTTATTCTGCAGACCTTTCCAAAGGTTATCTTTCAGGCATCTCCCCGTCAGAAGATAACCCGCTGTGCATGAATCTGAAAAATCTTCATGCCAGCTTAAATCATCTGACCTGGCAGGCAAAACAAGTAGCGGAGGGAGATTACTCTCAGAAGGTATCTTATCTGGGAGAGTTTTCAGAGGCATTCAACACCATGATCTCCCAGCTGAAAGAGCGGGAAGACCAGCTGAAGGCGGAAAAAGCAGAGATAGAGAAACAGGCAGAGGTTCTTAACAGTTATAACGAACTTCTTCTGGAACTGACAAGAAAACAGCGGGAATGGATTATTATAGTGGATGCCGCTACCAGAAAGATCGTTTACTGCAATAAACGCATCTCAGGGTGCGACGAAGTGAATGACAAAGAATACTGCAGGACTTGCGGAAGCAGGCTGCCGTTTGTGGATAAGATTCTCTGCTGGGGTGAGAAAGAGCAGCTCCATGCATGGGAAGTCAATGACGGAGACAGCCATTACTATCGGGTTACCACATTTCCTCTGGAATGGAAGAAGCGGAAAGCTTACGCCCACATTCTTATGGACATTACGGATGAAAAACTGGAAGCCAGGTCTTTGCAGGATAAAGCTTATCATGATGCTCTGACAGGAATTTACAACAGGGTTTATTTTGATGAGCATATGGAAAGGGTACTGCAGGATGGGAAAACCGTGGTTTTAGGGTATCTGGATTTAGATTGCTTAAAGACGGTTAATGACAAGTTCGGCCATGGGGAAGGGGACGAGTATATACGCCGGTTTATTTCCACGGTGCAGAGATATTTCCGCACCACGGATATTTTTGCGCGGATCGGCGGTGATGAATTCTGCTTGATTTTAAATAATATTTCTAAAAAGGTAGCTGAGGAAAAGCTTACTGCTGCTATGGTAGAATTTCAGGGATACCGGGACAGGAAGTATACTCACGGCTTTAGTTTCGGAGTGACAGAGGTTCGCGGGAGGGAAGAGAGACGTACTTTGACGGAAATCATAAACCAGGTGGACTTGGCTATGTATGAGTGCAAACGGAAGAATAAAGAATTTTACAAGAGGCAGCAGGAGGCGGCGGATGAGAATCTTGGTAATTAACAGCGGAAGTTCTTCATTGAAATTCCAGGTTATTGACTCGGAAAGCGAGCAGGTGCTTGCCAAAGGAGTCTGCGAACGGATTGGCATAGACGGGGTTTTTACCTATAAGACAGACAGAATATCCATAAAAGAACCGGTTGTAATGGAGAATCATACACAGGCAGTACACACGCTGCTGGATACGCTGGTAGATTCTGAGAAGGGGATTATCAGCGATTTCGGGGAGATAGACGTGATTGGGCACCGCCTGGTACATGGAGGCGAAAAATTTACAGGCTCTGTGGTGGTGACGGATGAAGTGATTCAGGCTATGACAGAGTGCAACGATCTGGCGCCTCTGCATAATCCGGCGAACCTGATCGGCGTAGATGCGTGTAGGAAGCTGATGCCGGATACGCTGATGGTGGGAGTGTTTGACACGGCGTTTAACCAGTCGATGGAGCCTAAAGCATACCTTTATGGCCTGCCCTACAGGTACTATGAAAAATATAAGATCCGGCGTTACGGATTTCACGGAATCAGTCACAAATATGTATCGCAGAGGGCGGCTGAATTTATGGGGCAGGACCTAAGACAGGTAAAAACCATTGTATGCCATTTAGGAAACGGAGCCAGCATCAGTGCGGTAAAGTATGGGAAGGTCATTGACAATTCCATGGGCTTTACGCCTCTTGAGGGCCTGGTTATGGGAACCCGATGCGGGGATGTAGATCCAGGCGCCCTGGAATTTCTGGCGAAGAAAGAAAACCTGGATTTCCCCCAGGTTATGGCTATTTTGAACCAGGAATCGGGAGTGTTGGGGATATCCAAGAACTATTCCAGCGACTTCAGGGAACTGAAGGATGCAGAGATTAAGTACAACGAGAAGGCCGCCCTTGCCCGCGAGATTTTTGCTTACAAAGTGGCAAAATATGTGGGCAGCTATGCAGCCGCCATGAATGGCGTGGACAATATTGTGTTCACAGCAGGAGTTGGGGAGAACGACTCTGATATCAGAGAGGAAATATGCAGCTATCTGGAGTTTCTGGGAATCACTCTTGATGAGCTGAAAAACCGGGAACAGTCAGAAGCCGTAAGGATATCAGAGGGGACATCAAAGGTAAATGTGCTGGTGATACGGACCAATGAGGAATTGGAGATTGCCAGGGAGGCAGCAGAAGTGGCACGGCAGAACGGCGTGAAATAAGGGCGTTCTGCCGTGCCTTTGTCTTTACGCTTCCAATGGCTTGGGACCAGGCGTACACCGGACCGATGTAAGCCACTCTCCGGCATTCTGGGTCAGGTTTACCAGAACGGAAAGTATCTGTTCTTGGTCATAATTCCTGCTTCTTATATATGCATAGTAACCGCCGTAGATAGTGTAAGTAAGCACCATATTCTGGACAGGATCAAGACAGTACTGAGGATATTTTTCTGCAACCATTTCTTTCACGGACTGTTCAATCTTGGAGACGAAAAGACTGCTGCGGCTGTCAGAAAAAAGAATTTGAATAAGGCGGTCTTGGGACAGGTACCCAAGAAACAGCTGCCTGGCAAATTCTCCGGCGTTTTCCCATATATATTCCGGATGGTCCATTGACTGAATGACGGACAGAACCACTTCATTTTCCAGAGAATCGGACAATTCATAAATATCTGCATAATGAGAATAAAAAGTCGATTTATTAATTATGGCCATCTCGCATAATTCTTTGACAGTGATTTTTTCCAGCGGCCTTTTGGCGCGGAGAGAGAGAAAGGCGTTAATAATGGCCTTTTTTGTTTTTACAATCCGTAAATCCATATTACAATCTCCCGACAATTTCAGAAATAAGTTGTTTATCCTACCGTTGAATAAAATTGCCTGTAGGCGAAAGGCAGGTTTATTTTTATAATGGTATCCAGCCGCACACATCAGTGCACTTCCTTATTATAATTTGTCAGCACCACGGAGGGTGGTGACCTGCGTGCGCATCAGCGCACTTCCTTATTATAATTTGTCAGCACCAAGGAGGGTGGTGACCTGCATGCGCATCAGCGCACTTCCTTATTATAATTTGTCAGCACCAAGGAGGG
>CATLBO010000019.1 GCA_949879025.1 uncultured Hungatella sp.
GAGAAGACGAAAAACCCGGGAAAGAAGAAGGAAGAGAATGCCAGGATAGAGGCGCCAACAAAGGAAGCAGAGGAGCCGAAGCAGGCAGTGAAGGGGCCGGGAGCCGGGCCGGCCAAGGGGACTGGAATCCAGGAGACAGCGCCCAAGGCTCCGGCAGGCAATAGTGTGGTGAAACCGTCTGCGGAATCGTCCAAAGGCCAGACCGGAGAAAAAGCGCCTAAGGCTTCGGAAGGAGTAAAGGAACAGGATACCAAGAAGGATGAGAAAAAATCCGCGCTAAATAAGAAGAAAGAGAATGAGAAAAAGACGAAGCTTTCTAAGAAGAAGTCGGACAGCGGGCTGAAAAAGAAGGTAGCAGAGAAGAAATCCGATGGGATGCAGGCCAGGAACAGTGGGAATGGGGAAGGAGGCCAGAAAGGGTAACCGGCGGCGCAAAATAAATAAGAGAGGAGAATCAGGCGGCACTTCTGAAGAGGAATGCCGCCTGAACCAATAGAGAAGATAAAAGAGGTGGATAACATTGAAATCCGTTTTAGACTATCTGGAGGAGACGGCGCTTCAATTTCCTGAGAAAGAAGCGGTATATGACGGAAGACAGAGGTACAGCTTTCGGGAGCTTCTTGGAATTTCCCGAAAGGCGGGGAGCTTTCTTACAAAGGTGTGCAGGCAGAGGAGTCCTGTGCCGGTTTATATGGAGAAACGGGCTGAGACCATTGGGGTGTTTTTAGGCGCGGTATATGCCGGTTGTTTTTATGTGTACCTGAATCCGGAGCTTCCGTTAAAAAGGATAAAGGAGCGTTTGGAGTTTCTGGACAGTGATGTGGTGATCGCAGAGGGGATTCTGGCAGAACGGCTTCTGCAAGCCGGGTTTGGGGGAAGAGTTTTGGGGGTTGAGGAGCTTTTGGAGGAGGAGGCCGACATGGAGGTGCTTGGGTTTTACCGGATGCAGATGAGGCCGGAGGATTATCTGTACGGGATGTTTACGTCCGGCTCCACAGGAGTCCCCAAACTGGTGGCAGTCAGCGGAGGGGCTGTGGTGGAATTTGCAGAGGAATTTATCCGCACCTTTTCGTTTCTTCCCCAGGATGTTATTGGAAACCAGGCGCCTTTTGATTTTGATGTTTCGGTGAAGGATCTGTTGGTTTCGGTTTTCTGTGGGGCCAGACTGGTGCTGATTCCCGGCGTCATGTTTGCCACGCCGCCGGCATTGCTTGATTATCTCTGTGAAAATCAGGTGACGGTTCTGATCTGGGCCGCCTCTGCCCTGTGTGTGGTGTCTGCTGCCAGAGGGCTGGAATACAGGATTCCCGGAGAGATTCGCAAGGTTTTCTTCAGCGGAGAGGTTATGCCCTGTCATCATCTGAGGCTTTGGAGAGAGGCGCTGCCGGAGGCGGAGTTTGTAAATCTGTACGGCCCTACGGAGATTACCTGCAACTGTACTTATTACCGTGTGGACGGGACGGAGGAAGGGGGGATTCCCATTGGAAGACCGTTTTCCAATCGTGAGGTTTTTCTGTTGGATGAGAGAAACCAAAGGATTGAGGCGGTTGGAGTGACCGGGGAAATCTGTGTGGGAGGAAAAGCGTTGTCTTCGGGATATTACCGCAATAAGAAGGAGACAGAAAAACGGTTTGTGAGGAATATGTTTGGGGAGCCGGGCGGAGGGATTGTGTACCGCACCGGGGATATGGGGCATTATGATGAAAAACGGCTGCTGTGTTTTGACGGGAGAACGGATCATCAGGTTAAGCGAATGGGGCACCGGATTGAGCTGGAGGAGGTGGAATGGGAGCTTGGGAATCTGGAAGGGATAGACAGGGTGTGCTGTCTGTTTGATTCCCGTACAAAGAGATTGACCGCCTACTATGTGGGAACCGTCTCACCGGCAGGGCTGCGCAGGCTGGGTAAGGAACGTGTTCCGGCTTATATGTGTCCCAATGAGTTTATCCGGTTGAAATTTATGCCTCTCAACAAAAACGGAAAGATAGACAGAGGCAGTTTGGAACAGTACAGAATGAAGGAGGAGATCTGTTTTGGAAGACCGTGTTTTGATTCAGGCGGCTGCTAGTTACGACACGCCATTTTATCTGTTTGATTTAGATGAGTTTTGCAGGAAGGTTCGAGAGACGGGACAGGCCCTGGGGGAAAGGGTTTCTCTGTGCTATGCCATGAAGGCCAATCCTTTCCTAGTGCCGTTTCTGCCGGAGGGCCTGGGGAAGATAGAGGCCTGCTCTTATGGGGAGTACAGGATATGCAGGGCCAGCGGAATTTCGCCGGAGCGGGTGATCGTGTCCGGGGTTTTGAAAAGGGAGGAGGAGATGGGGAAGATTTTTGGGGAAAAGGGAGGTCTTCCGATCTTTACTGTGGAATCAATTTCTCAGTTTCAAATGCTGAGGGACATAGCGGAAAGGGAGAAACGGAAGGTTTCTCTGCTGCTGCGTCTTACCAGCAGGAACCAGTTTGGCATGTCTGTGGGACAGCTGGAGGAGATGGCGGTAGGGTGCCGGACAGAGCCGTGGGTTCATTTTCTGGGTATCCACTATTTTTCCGGGACCCAGAAAAGGAATGTCCAGCAGGTTGTACATGAACTGCTTTACCTGGATGAGCTGTGCAGAACCCTGAAACAGTCTCTGGGATATGGGATTGAACATCTGGAGTATGGGCCGGGGCTGCCTGTGGATTATTTTCAGGGGGAGAAGGACAGCGGAAGGGAGTTTTTTAAGGAGCTCCGGGACTGTGTGGACTCCATGGAATTTGGGGGGAAGATCGTGTTTGAGATGGGGCGTTTCCTGACGGCTTCCTGCGGATATTATGTGACGGAGATACAGGAACTGAAGCGGGACGGGGGACAGGCATATGCCATGGTGGACGGAGGGAACCATCACCTGCACTATGACGGGCAGATGATGGCCATGAAGCGGCCCTATGTGAGAAAGCTTCCGGAAGGCATGGCGGGGGCCTGTGAGGAGTGGGAGATCTGCGGGGCTTTGTGTACGGTGAATGATATTCTGGCAAGGAAGCTGCCTCTTGTGGCAGCGACTCCGGGAGACCTGCTGGTTTTTGAGCGGGCGGGAGCTTACTCCATGACGGAGGGGATGTCTGTGTTTTTGAGCAGGGAACTTCCGGCTGTGGCAGTGTGGGGCACGGAGCGGGGGCTTTTGAAGGTGAGGGGGCATGCGGATACTTATTGTCTGAATCTGCCCGTAATCAGGGAAACTTATGGGAGTATAAAGGAGCATTTCAGCGGAGATTTGGTATAGGCCTGCGCATTTTACTGCGCTGGTCGTATGAAAACATAGTGGAGGAGGACATCGGCCTCATCGCGAAGCGATTTTTATGGCAGATGTCCCAACCGTTTGGGCCGTAAAACGGTTGTCATTTCAGCGGAGATTTGGCATAGGAGGATTTTATGGAAGATGTGTGGATGATTTTACGGCAGGTTGAGCCGGATGTGGATGATATGGATTGTGAGGAGCTGATAGACGGGAGAATCCTGGATTCTTTTTCGGTTCTGGAGCTGATTGGGAGACTGGAGGATTATTTTGAGATCCGCATTTCGCCGGGAGAGGTAACGGCAGCCAATTTTAATTCGGTCCGGAGCATATGTGCCATGGTGCAGCGGCTCAGACAAGGGGAATAGGATGGCTTATCATACGGCGCTGTATCTGGTATTATTTCTTCCGGCAGTGTGTCTGCTCTATCAGCTTGCGGGAGTGAGGTTTCGTCCCTGGGTTTTGCTTGGGGGAAGTCTTGTTTTTTATTGGTGTGTCAGCGGGGCTATGGTGCTCTATCCTCTTGCAGCGGTTCTGCTTATTCATGATGTGGGGCTGTGGATGGAGGCGGCGGGAAAGGAGAAGGATGAGAGACAGAGAAAGAAAGCTTTTGTGTGGGGATTGGCCGTTCTTCTGGGAATTTTAGTCTGGAGGAAATACGGGAGTTTTCTGGCGGCCAATGGGAACCGCATGTGGCGGCTCTTTTCTCTGGAACCTCCTTTTTCTGTTGTGCCGGCGCTGCTTCCTATAGGGATTTCGTTTTATACGCTTCAGGCTGTAGGGTATCTTGGGGATGTGTGGTATAAGCGGATTCCTGCGGAACGGAATGTTGGAAGGCTGGGGCTGTTTTTGACCTTTTTCCCCTGTATCATGGAAGGACCCATTTGCCGTTACGGGCAGACAGGGCATGTGCTGTGGGAGGGACGGCCGATTACCTGGGATAATCTGACGAAGGGGGTACGGAGAATCTTTTGGGGGCTGGCGAAGAAAATGATAGTGGCAGACCGGCTGAATATCCTGGTCCAGACCGTGTATGGAAAGGATGAGAGCTACAGCGGCGTGGTCATCGGCGCCGCTGCCTGCTGTTATACAATCCAGCTGTACATGGAGTTTTCAGGATGCATGGATATGGTGGCGGGAAGCGGGGAAATCTTTGGGATTTGTTTGCCGGAAAATTTTCGCCAGCCCTTTTTTTCTAAGACGGTGCCGGAGTTCTGGAGGCGGTGGCATATTACGCTGGGAGCCTGGTTTAAGGATTATATGTTTTACCCCATATCCATGTCTCCGGCTTTAAGGGGATTTGGCAGAAGATTGTCCGGAAAAGGGCGCCGCCGTCTGGCCAGGCTTGGGATGTCGGCAGGCGCCTTGTTTCCGGTATGGCTGTGCAACGGCCTGTGGCATGGGCCAAGGTGGAGCTTTTTGTTTTTCGGAATGTATTATTTTGTGCTGATTCTGTTGTCTATTGGGGCGGAACCCTGGGTGGAGAGATGGAAGGCGAAATATCCGGTTATGGGAAACAATGGGGTGTTTGCCGGGGTTCAGATTGTGCGCACCTGGATTCTGGTGGTCATAGGGGAGCTGTTTTTTCGGGCAGAGGGGCTCCGGCAGGGAATCCGGATGTTCTGTTCTATGATAAGGGGATGGCGATTCTCCCAGCTGTGGGACAAAAGCCTGTTGGAACTGGGCCTGGACCGGATGGATTTTGTGGTAATAGGCGTAATGGTTGGGGCGGTGTTTCTTGTGAGTGTCCTTAATGAGAGGGGAAGAGATGTGCGGCAGGAGATTGGAAGACTTCCTCTGCCTCTTAGGTGGGGCGTATATTATGGGGTTTTGTTTGGGATCTGCGTGTTTGGCGCTTACGGGGAACGCACCATGCTTCTTGTTCGGCAGAGCCGGACAAGAAGATGCCCCGTGAAGAGTCACAATTATTAAGGGGCGGGGAAAAACCAATAAAAACAGGCGTCAAGCTTGTTTGTAAGACTGATTTTATTGGTTTTGCAGGAGATAAAGTGTCAGGAGGTGTGTGGTTTTTGTGAACAGGGACAGAGTGGTGAGGCTGGGGAGAGCGGCGGTGTTCTGGGGGATATTTGTGTTTCTCCTCCATGGCGGGTCTGTGGTGGCGGCTCCAAAGTCCAATACAGCGGAGGCCGGCATGGAGGGAAGGGATATTCCGTCTGTAGGGGTCTTGGCGGAACCGAAGGATTCTCTGGATGTGATTGTTCTTGGGGACAGTGAGGGGCATTCTGCGATCTCTCCTGTGGTGCTGTGGAAAGAGCATGGAATTTCTTCTTTTGTGTGCAGCCAGTCAGGACAGAGGGCGGTGGAGGCTTATTACATGCTGAAAAAGGTGCTGTCTGTGCAAAAGCCTAAGGTGGTGATCCTGGAAACGGATTTATTTTACCACAGCAGGGAGTGGCAGCGGGAGTGGAACCTTGCCATTGAGAGGACAGCCAGATATTATTTTCCAATCGTTCAGTACCATAACCGGTGGAAGAGACTGACATACAGGGACTGGAAGGGAGGGTCCTTTGAGGGCAGGCGGGATGCCAACAGGGGATTTCTGCCCAGCGGGGATATTCGGCCGTATAAGGGCGGTCCCTATATGGTCAAGACGGAGGAAAAGGAGGCTTTAAAGGGGACCGTGACTTTTTGGACGGACAGGCTGGTGGAACTGTGCCGAAAGGAAGGAATCCAGCTGCTGTTTGTGGGGACTCCCACTCCTAAAAACTGGGATTACAGGCGGCATAATGGAGTGAGTGATTATGCGGCAAGGAGAAAGGTTCCGTTTCTGGATATGAATCTCCTGGAAAAGGAGCTGAACATAGATTGGGACAGGGATTCCAGGGATGAGGGGGATCATTTGAATACTTATGGGGCGGAAAAGGTCAGCCGGTATCTGGGGGATTATTTGAAGGAAAATTATGGGCTGGCAGTTCAAAAGGGCAGAAAATACCCTGTCTGATTTGTTGGGAATGAAGGGGCAGAGAGAGATGCTGCGGATTTATGTAGCGGGGATGTGTGTGCTGGGAGCCAATTCTACGTTTCAGCAGACCTATAACTCCCTGGGAGACGGCGGAAAGGCGTTTTTCTTTGCCTTCTACCGGAAGATTATTATGCTGATTCCGCTGATCTATGTACTGCCGACTCTGCTGCCGTGGGGAGTCATGGCTGTGGTTTTGGTGGAGCCTGCGGCTGAGTGCTTCGGGCCCTGTATCCGGCCTCATCGTGACGCTTTTTATGGGACTTTCCGTAGGAGCCAATGTACTTTGTGCCCAGTATGCAGGAGCAGGAAGAGATGGGGATCTAAGTGAGACTCTTCACACGGCAGTAGCGGTTTCTGCCATTGCGGGAACCTTGCGTATGGTTTTGGGATATGTGTACCGATGTACTTCTGAAGGCTATGGGTACACCGGAGGATGTATTTCCGGAAACCCATCGATACCTGATGATTTATTTTGTAGGAGTTCCCGCCACTCTGCTGTATAATTTCGGCGCAGCAGTGCTGAGGGCAGTAGGAGATACCAGGAGCCCCCTGTATTTCCTTATACTGTCAGGAACGATGAATGTGTGACTGAACCTATTTTTTGTGACAGTGCTTCATATGGGGGTAGAAGGAGTGGCTGTTGCTGCGGTGATTTCTCAGACAGCAGCGGCGGTTATAGTAATTCTTATATTAATTCGTTCCGAGGATGTATGCCGTCTGGAATGGAAAAAGCTGAAGATAAGGAAGGAGAAGCTGTTGGGGATGCTTAAGATCGGTGTGCTGGCAGGAATGCAGGGGGCAGCTTTTTCTGTGTCCAATCTGCTGATACAGTCCTCGGTCAATTCCCTTGGCACAGCCGTAATGGCAGCCAGTGCAATATCGCTGAATATCGATCATTTCTGTTTTGTGGCCATTGATGTCCTGGGACGGGCAGTTTTCAGCTTTTCGGGGCAAAGCTACAGAGCAGGTATTCGGAAACGTGTGGATAACATACTCTGGTACAGCCTGGGGGTGGGGTGCATTCTTGGAATTCTGGCAGGAGGAGCGGCGATTGTATTTGCATCAACGATTCTGGGTATCTATACACAGGATGCAGAGGTTATCCGGTATGGAAAAGAGATTATGCTTATTCTCTGTGTGTCGAATTTATTAACTGTACCTGGAACATCCCTTTCAACATCCTGCGGAGTATGGGACATTCCATGTTTCCCCTCTTCAGCACGATTTTATGTGTATGTGGGATGTGGATTGTGCGGATTTACAGCGTGTTCCGGTGGTTTCCCACCGTAGCGGTACTATATATGGCATGGCCGATGACAAAGGGGTGGCTTCCGTAACAGGAATCGGGTATTATCTTTGGCTGAGGAAGAAGAATGAATGAAACGCTTTTACGGAAAATATAAGAACAGTTATCTGAGCTGCTTTTTGATGTACAATTTTTATTACCTGCCCTGGGCGCTGTTAAGTGCTGATCTCGGGTTACCTGATGGGAAAGGGATTTAAAGCCAGCCAGGTTACCTTTGTAGTATGAGCTTCTTTCCTGGCTTCTATGGTGGTGCAGCCAGTGATAGGGATGTGGAACGATAAATATGATATGAAGAAAGTGGATACGGTATTGTTTATGATGGTCTGTGCAGGAGGGATTGTTTTCATGCTGTCAGACAGCCTGATGATGATTACTGCAAGATACAGTCTTGTACTGGTCATGATCAACGGCGTAAACCCTGTTATGGAGAAGATGGCTACCGCATCCCCATATTCTTACGGAAAGATCCGGATATGGGGCACCATCGGCTATGCCTTAGGCTCTCAGCTGGCCGGTTTTTTGTATGACAGAATATCACCGGAATCCGTTTTCATCGCTTTCGTGATGACGATGCTTTTCTGTGCGGAAGGGCTTCTGGGTACGGAGGCGGATACCGGAAACCATCAGCAGAAAAGCAGAGAGAACATCAGGGTTCTCAATTTGCTTAAAAACGGGAACTATGTTCACTATCTGTGCATCTGCGTGATTTTCTATGGTATCACGAATATGAGTAACGTGTTTATCCCTTCCACGCTGACAGATCAGGGGCTTAATATGGGAATTGCCTCCATGGTACTATCCGTTGCAGTATTATGTGAGGCGCCGCTGGTATTTTTTCCTATAAGTTTATGAATAAGGTTTCCAACAAGAAACTGCTTTTTGTGGCAATGGGGCTTTTGTGCATGCAGTGTGGTTTAACCTGCCTATGCCGTTTGTCATATTGGTGACACTGAATGCAAAGCATCTGGCCAGAATGCTGTATATTCGGTGAATTTGAGGGTGATCAACACTTTAATTGAGGAGAAGCAGCAGACTGCAGCGTTGGCTTTTGTAGCTACGTTGAAAAATCTGGCAGCGTTTGTAGTTCAGAATATAGCCGGACAGGTTTTGGACGCAGCCGGTTATTCCTATCTGTTTCTGCTGTATTTTGTATGCGTGCTGGGAGCGCTGCTCGTGACTGGGCGGTTTATGAATTTTGACGGCGGAAAGAAAGAGGCAGCACAAGGAGATATGGTTGCCACATGAATTTTGGTTTTGGGAAGAGGATTCCTTTGGGGAATGGCGGACCGGGATTCGTGGGAAAGGGTATGACTGGGAGAGCAGGACAGTCGGCAGGCGATATTGGCAGAATGGATGCGGATGGCTTTGGAGGCTAGGCATCGGAGCTTATGGGAAGTAGAGAGAAGATGGGAGAACATGCAGGATTTGGAGATTTCGGCGGGGATATGGAGCTTGAGGAGGGGCAGAACCTTCCGTTTGGTGTGCCAGAAGAGGATTCTGTTGTGTCTATGGGAACGGAAAGCGGAGAAATGGATTTTGGAAATAAAGGGGGAAGATGGACCCTTTGGAGCGGTTATGGATATGGGGGAGGAAAGGGAAGAAACGAAAGAGGAGCATACCACTGAAATCAGTGATACCCACTTCCGAAATATAGGAAAACATGTTACGGATTTCAGGGAGACAAATACAGAGAATACATACAAAGATTACACCAAAGAATCGCTGATCGGCAGAGGATATCCTGAAAATGCGCTGCATTTGCCCTGCTCCTATGAGTCCAGCACTTACTACGGGAACCTGTACTGGTATCATGGAGCGGGGGGCGTAGGAAGAATGCTTGTGAAACGAAGTTTTGCAGCTGGAAGGCATGTTGACAAGATGGCGCATTTGGCATAACGGGATGTGTTAATACTGATTTTGTGAGAAGAGGTGAGATATGGGAGGACACGGTAACCAGGAAAGAAGGGGAGTGCCGTTTGTGGGAAACGGAGAAGTTGGGTTTGGAACAAGGGGATGTATTTATCTATGGCCATAACATGAGAAACGGGTCAATGTTTGCGGATTTGGTAAAGTATCATAGAAGTGAATATGGGCAGGAACACCCCCAAATATGGCTTTTTACTCTTTGGGAACAGCGGGAGTATGATATTTTAACAGCCTTTTATGCGGATGCGGATGAGTGGATAAAAAGGGAAGGCATATTTTATCCTAAAATCAGGAAGTCAGAGACAGAAAGGCGGGAATATGTGCAGGAACTGATGAACAGAGGATTTTATGAAACAGAGGCCGTTTATACTGGGGGTGCGCCTTTATTATTTCTGGTGACTTGCAGTTATCATCATAGGAATGGAAGGATTGTTGTTGTGGGGATGTTGAAAGATTAGCCGTAAAGTGGTTGACAGGGGAGCCACATCTATGAAATACTTGGTATAGTTCCGTATGATGTGGAGGTCTCTATGATTATTGAGGAAAGATTGAAGCTGCAGGAAGGGTTTTCTGATGTAGAGAAAGCCATTGCCGATTATATTCTGGAGCGTGGGGAAGAACTGAAAAATGAGAGCGCCCGCTATGTGGCAGGCCGGGTTTATGCTTCCCCTTCTTCTGTGACTCGCCTTTGCCAGCGGCTGGGATTTGACGGGTATCCGGATTTTCGAGAGGCATATCTTAAGGAGGCAGCCTACCTGCGCTCCCATTTTCAGAGGATAGACCCGAACCGTCCCTTTGAGAGAAAGGACAGCCCCCTTCGGGTGGCCAATAAGCTGTCTGCCCTGTACGGGGAGATTGTGGATGATACTCTTTCCCTCATTACGGCACAGCAGATGCAGGCGGTTATGGAGCTGTTTGAAACATGCAGGCGGATCCATGTAATGTCTCTGGGTTCTCATTCCTATCTGGCTTATCCGTTTCGGGAAAAGATGATGAAGATCGGCATGGAGGTGGATATTATCAAACAGTCGGATATCGGGTATTATCAGGCAGGGATTGCCGGAAGGGATGAGATTTTTTTGTTTATCTCTTATTCCGGGGAGCTGGAAAGCCTGCTCCGGATTGCCGCAAAGGCGAAATCCCAAAGGGTTCCCACCATTTGTTTTACTTCTTATGGCCATAATCAGTTAGAGTCTTTGTGCGATCTTGTGTTTTATGTTTCTACCAGGGAAAGGCTTATCACAAACCTGGGGACTTACGGCGTCTATGTGTCGGTTCTGTATCTGTTTGATGTCTTATATTCTTGTTGGTTCAACCGAAATCATGAAAAAAATCTGACGAAGAAGACGGAGATTTCTGCGGAGTATCAAAAGAAACGACGTTCTAAAAATCCGATCCTGATGGAAGAGGAATAAGCATACAGACCTGCAATGATGTTGCAGGTTTGTATGCTATGAAGGGGGGTTCTTTGCAACACCGTTGAAAGGCGCCGCCAAATCCTTGAAGGTTTCCTCCCTGTCTGGTAAGCTGAACATACAAAATCATCGGTGCCAGCCAATGATGAAAACGTTACTAAAAGGCGGTGGATACCAGTTCTCAGACCTATATTATCATGAAGCTGATGGGAGATGCGGCATTTTATTTTCTTCCCATTATCCTGGCTGTGTCAGCGGCCAAGAAGTTTCGGTGCAACGAATACCTGGCGGCGGCTGTGGGCGGTATCCTGATCCACCCCAATTTTATCAATCTGATAAACACGGCAAAGGAGACAGGGGAGGGACTGTATTTTGCGTGGCTTCCGGTGAATCTGGCCAGTTATGCCAGTTCGGTGCTCCCGATCATTCTGATTGTCTGGTTTATGTCCTACATAGAGCGGGGGGTGGAGAAGATGGTTTCAAAGTCTCTGCGGATGATCTTTGTGCCACTGTTTACTCTGGTCATCACAGGGCCGGCAGGTATCCTGTTCATAGGTCCTATGGGAAATATTGCTGGTGGTTATCTGGCTGCGTTTATGGGCTGGCTGAATCTTGCGGCGCCATGGCTGGGGCCTATGCTGGTTGGCACGTTTACCCCGCTTATGGTTATGTGCGGCATGCATAATGGGTTGATTCCCTTTTGGGGTCAGCATGCTTGCCTCTACAGGGTATGATACGGTTGCGGGACAGGGAATGTTTGTGTCCAACATTGCCCAGGGGGTGGCTTCTCTTGGGGGCGTTTCGTGCGAAAAATAAGGAACTGAAATCTCTTGCTTCTTCTGTGGGAATCACTGCGGTGTGCGGGATTACAGAGCCTGCCATGTATGGAATCAGCTTCCGCTACAAAAGACCTTTGTATGCGGCCATGGCCGGAGGCGGCGTGGGTGAACTGTTTCTGGTAATCTTTGGAGTTGGGCGCTATGCCCAGGCGGCGCCGGGATTTGTGGCCCTTCCCAGCTATATCGGCGGAGATTCTCTGAGGGTGTTTTATCTGGCCTGTATGGGTTCGGCCATTGCTGTGGCCTTCGGGGTTTCTTTTGCACTTGGGGTTGAGGAGAAGAAGGAGGAAGAAAGCCAGGCTGCAGATAGGGCCGGAAAGAAGGATTTGACCGGAAATGGGATCGTGATCCTGTCGCCGCTGAAGGGAAAAGCGATTCCTAGGAATTATGGCGGCGTTGAGGCAGTCTGTGCGTCTCAGGATGTGAAGGTGGGACAACGGCTTCTGGTGATACAGGAGTCAAGATAAATATGGGATGGATTGTATGAGATTTCCGAAGAATTTTTATGGGGCGGCGCTACGGCCGCCAAATGGTGTGAAGGAGCTTACAGGGAGGGCGGGAAAGGATTGTCAACATCGGATGTGATGCTGGCCGGGAAAAGTGATAATTACAGTTTCAGCAGAGGCAATCCCAGGGACGTGACGGGACAGGTGGAGGAGGGCGCTATTACCCAAGTCATGGGGCCGTATTTTTCCCAAGGGAGATGAAGAGATCCCCAATGAGCAGGGGCTTCGGTTTTATGACCGGCTGATTGAGCTGTTGTTGAGACATCACATAGAGCCGCTGGTGACCATGTCTCATATTGAGATTCCCCTGGGACTTTTGGACTATGGTTCCTGGGAGAGCCGGAAGATAGTGGATTGTTTCTGTAGATATGCTGGAGTTCTTCTGGAACGGTATAAGGGAAAGGTCCGTTACTGGCTGACCTTTAATGAGATCAATGCCATGTCTTTGCAGCCCTGTATGGCAGGTGAATCCCGTGTGGCTTCGGCATATCCTTAACTTTTTCTGGGAGCGGTATCAGATTCCCCTCACGGTGGTGGAAAACGGCCTTGGGACGGTGGATGTGGTGGAGGAGGACGGTTCGGGCCATGACGATTACCGCATTCAGTATCTTAAGGAACATATCCGGGAAATGGGAAAGGCCATGGAGCTGGATGGGGTGGAGGTCATGGGATACACGGCATGGGGCTGTATTGACCTGATTTCAGCCAGCACCAGGCACATGAGCAAACGGTATGGGTTTATCCATGTGGATTTGGATGATGAGGGGAAGGGAACTCTTAAGCGGAGAAAGAAGGATTTGTTCTGGTGGTATAAAAATGTGATTGAGACAGACGGGGAGTGTCTGTAGAGGATGTGTTTCGACGACCTGACAGGTAGCGGGCGATGGTGCCTGATGATTTTGAAAAAGGAGGATTTATGATTATGAGAGACGATGTACATTCAAAAGAATTTTGGGCTGAGGTTCAGAAAAAGGTTACGTTTCAGAAACGGTTTGACAGGCCAGACTGTATCGTTCTTGACAGTGAGTACTGCAGCATGGGACGGATGATCGCCGTAAAGGCATGTGAAAGAGGCGGATATACCTACTATGACGCAGAGAAACTTATGAGCCTTCTTGGGCCGGAGGAAAGGGAGCTTGTGGCCTGGTATGATAAGGTGCTTGGGGATACAGAGATGACGGAAGAGGATTTAAAGAAGGATTCGGATTTTAGGCGCATGTCCCAGCTGTATCAGCAGGCCATTGGGCAGGCTCTTAAAGATGGACCGTGTCTCATTCATGAATGTGGGATTAAGGAGCGGATTGAGTCAGAGGGATTTCAGTGTGTCAGCGTCTTGTTCTATGCCATGGACCAGCAGGAGAAGCGGGAGAGGGCAAAGACTACTGCCATTTACAAGGATTTGGAAACGGCGGAGGAATTGGATAAAGCCATTGAGGGAGAGGATCACAGGAGGAGAATCTACCATAATGCTTTAAGTGAGAGGCCATGGGGGAGGAAGGAGGCTTATGATCTCTGTCTCAATACGGATGTTTTTGGGAGGAAGAAATCAGCGGAGCTTTTGGAGGCGTTGATGGCCGGTGAGGATCAGCAGGAACTATAAAAGGAATATGTAGCCATATTGTGGGAGGTGAGTGGGGTGGAGGCGTCGCTGTATCTTATTTCTGCGGTGGTAAGCTTTTGTGCGTCAGTGGCAGGTGCTGTCTGCGGAATTGGGGGCGGAGTTCTGATAAAGCCGATTTTGGATGCCTTTGGTATACTGAGTGTGGCAAGTATCAGTTTTCTGTCGGGCTGTACGGTGCTTTCCATGTCTTGTTATTCGGTAGTAAAATCCCAGGCCGGAGGTGTTTCTCTTGTGGACAAAGGGACGGGAACCCCCTTGGCTTTGGGAGCCGCCATAGGCGGAGTGATGGGGAAAGCGGTGTTTCAATATCTTTCTGATTTGGTAACAGATAAAGATCAGGTGGGAGCCATACAGGCATTGTGCCTGCTGCTCATTACATTAGGAACTTTGATTTATACGCTGAAAATGGAGAGAATTAGGACGCACCGGGTTAAGAATCCCGGCATGTGTGTCATCATAGGTCTGGTATTAGGGGTGTTTTCGTCATTTTTAGGTATTGGAGGAGGCCCGATTAACCTTGTGGTACTGTTTTTCTTCTTTTCTATGGATATGAAGACGGCGTCGCAGAATTCTTTGTATATTATCTTGTTTTCTCAGGCAGCAAGTTTCATGAACACATTGGTGACAGGAGATGTATCGGAATTTCAGATAGGCCTGCTGATTGTAATGGCTGCGGGGGGCGTCCTGGGAGGTGCGGCCGGACGCAGGGTAAACAGGCATATGGAAGGTGAAATAGTTAACCGCCTGTTTATGGGCCTTATGGCTATGATCATGGCGATTTGTGTGTATAATATGATTCGGTTTATGTAGATCCGTGAACTTAAATCCTTTGTTCTGTTAGTTATGGGACAAAGGATTTATTATGCCGTTTCTCTGCTGACAGGCTGCGCTGTCCCAAAATCCCAAGAATCTTCCAGAACCATAGGGGTGGATTTTGCTCCTGCTGATGAGAATGTCTCCTTACATTTATAGTATGAATTAGGCGTTTGTGAAACGCCAGAACCCGCATAAATACAGGATTCTTTTTGTCACAAAATAAAACAACTCCTCACTGGTTTGTGGTAAAATTGAGATGTCCAGTAACAATCAACCATCCACCAGAAAGGAGTTGAACTCTCGTTTCAATTCTTCTTCTGATGGCAAATACTTCCTACTTTCCTGTCTTGGTGTGCCGTTCCATGTAGCGGCAGTTATTCAGTTTCCATATAAACCGGGCTCTATTTGCCCCAGTATTGTTCCTTTTCGCAATTACAGCAAGTAATTATTTTTCCGGTTTGCAATCTGCAAACCAACTAACAAACTTATAGCCTGCGCCTTTGTAAATCCCCTCCCCGGACTGGTGGCAAGGCAGCAGAGTGCGCCACATTCTAAACGGGTGAGATTTATGTCTGCCCCACCTTTTTTCGGTTGCTTGCTTCTTTACCGTATATGAGCATTATTCCCCGGAAGCAAACTTGCAGCCTACACCTAAAATGGTCTTTATGTAAGTGTTTTTTGCTGTCCGGCTCTATCTTTTTCCGTAGATTGCATATTACTCTGACAACACTTGACTGGCAGTTTTCGCTTTCCATGCTCCACATGGATTCAAAGATTTGTGCTTTTGTAAATATCTGCCCCGGACTGACGGTAAGGCAGCAGAGTGCGCCGTATTCCAAACGTGCGAGGCATATGTTTGCCCCATCTTTAATACACTGCGTTGGTGCGCCCTTATTTCCAGTCCTGGAAAAAACAGTGTGGGGGATAGCGGCGGCTGTATGGCTTCCAGCGGTATCATATCGGCAAGGCGGCTATGGCTTTTTCAACCGCCTTTTCTTCTGTGCCGTTGAATGTAAGTATGATTATTTTACCGGCAAATCTCACCTCCTACTGCCATGTAGTCTGTTTATTAAAATGATATTTGAAAATAGCTGTACAACAAAGCAAACTATTGTAATATAGTGTTTATATTGTTTTCAGATAAGTCATACCACTTCACATCTGCCTTTTGTTCTTGCCTGTTTAAAACATCATTAAATTCATCTTCTGAACAAGATTCATCATTTATAAAGTATTGTACATTAAATTCATTATTTGAATCATATTCAGATTGACTATAAGCCTGAGCATTTACACTATGTCCAGTTTCGGAAAAAGCCATTTTTCCTATTCCGGAATCAGCCGCACCACTTGAAAACAAAAATGTACCGTCTGTTTTTAAATTCATAAATGCCCTATATTGCAATGTATATCCGTAGATTTCTCCATTCTGATAATGCAATATCTCAAAACCATAATCAGAGATATTATTTATTTGAAGCCAAAGAACAGCTTCATCTTCTCCGTCACCATCAATATCTATAATTGTAAATTTTGTAGCATTTACTGTAATACTATCATCATCTGTAACAGCCTGACCTATCTCAATGATATTTAAACTCTTATTTGCCAAATTCGTACATAAAAAATTACTTCTCCCCAAAAGTATAGATTTGTAATTATTTTCCTCTAATTCTAATGACTGCTCTGGCGGGTTCTCAATATTTCCATTTTGTGTATCACTGGATATATCTGTACTGCCGTTATCTGCTGAATCTGTTTGGGTATTGGTATTATCTTCTAAACTTGGACTTATAGTTTCTATCTGTACCGTTTCTTCTGGCAGATCATTTTTTATTGCAGAACACCCAATCAACATTTCTGAAATTAAGGTAATGCAAATAGCACATATACAAAGTGGTAAACCATTTTTCTTTGGGGATTTGGTTAGTATATTTTTGAACCGTTTTTTCATAATTTCTTTTCCCTCATAAAATTGTGTTGACAAAAATGATAAAACATGGAGATGACTTTCTATGTCTGAATGAATGATGTAAAAGTGTCGCTTAACTGGTAGTTAAGCGACACTTTAGATTTATAAATAGTCAAATAAGCCGGACTTCTATAACGGTTTCGATTATATCATTAATTCTGAACAGTGTCAACAGGAGCAAGTTGCTATTTTATTCCTTGAATTCCAGACATTATTCTTAAAACATTGTTATAAATCAACTGATATCTAACAATTTTTCTCCATGGGAGTTTTTTAAGTGTCGCTTAACTACCAGTTAAGCGGCTGTGCCGAACCAAAATTACACCAAAGGGAGAAGGGGGATGAGGGAAATCTGGTATCTGTTGAAATGTCCGGAGGGGGACGAGGCGGATTATGCAAAGGACTGCCCCGGGCTTATGGCCTCGGGAGAAATGAAGGAGATCGTCTGCTTCCAGTACCAGCGCATGATGCGCTATGGCGGGCGGTGGCATCTGGAAAGGCGGACGGCGCTGCCGGGATGCGTCTTTTTGGACGGGATCAATGTCAGGATGCTGAAAAGAGACCGGCAAGGGGACAAGACGGCGGGGCGGGACGTTTCCCTGGCCCCGTGCGAAGCCCCGTATTTAAGGGATCTGTGCCGTGACGGAAGGATCATCGAGCTGTCGAGGGGGATCATCAGGAACGGGGCCCCCGTCGTCACCAGCGGGCCCCTGCAGGGGCGGGAACGGCTGATCCGGAGGATTGACCGCCACAAGAGGACGGCCCAGATAGAGATCCCCCTTGCCGGGGAAACCAGGAAGGTGACGGTGGGCCTGGAGATCTATGAGAAGGACGGGCTGGCCGGACGGGAATAAGAGGGCAGGGGCTGGGAAAGAAAGGCATTATGAGGGAACAGGATTGAGGGACGGACCGCCGAAGCATTGGCACGGGGGTCTGGAGCTCATGGTCATATGGGCAGGCCGGCTCGCAGCGGGGCTTTCGCTTTTAGCTGTGGCATGGCGGAGCATGCCCTGAAGGCGGCGCTTATGGGCCGGCGGGAGCTTAAAGCCTGCCGCCGGCGTTTATGCGGCAGAGGGCGGAAGGGCATGGGGCGCTCGGAGTTTCAGGCCGTTCGCCTTCAGGATCAGAAGGGCCGCAAAGGAAGGAGCAGCTGGCCTGCGGGCTGGGGACGAGGGCCGCATGGCGCCCCCCGTCCCGGGTGGACGCAGGCCGTGGAAACGCAATCCGGGTGCCGGGTGCTTGATGGGCCTTTAAAAGGCCGCGGGGGCCAGGACGGCGAAAGCGGGCCCGGATAGAAGGGAGGCGCCCGCAAGGGCGGAATTCATGGGAAGGGATTTGGAATTGAAGATGGGAATCAAAACGGCGGGGCCAGGAGGTGGGAAGTGATGAATTATCTGGTAGTGGCCGCGCACCCGGACGACGAGGTGCTGGGAGCCGGGGCCACCATACATAAGCTGGTGAGGGAAGGCCATGACGTCGCCGTGGCCATCATGGCCAGCGGGGCGGACGCCAGGAGGGATCTGTCGGCCACCCTGCGGGCGGACGAGGAGAAGGCCATGGGGATACTGGGGGTGGGGAAGGTGTTCCACGCCGACTTCCCCAACATAAAGATGAACACGGTGCCCCACCTGGAGCTGGTGCAGTTCATCGAGGCGTGCATAGACGGGTGGAGGGCCCAGGCGGTCATTACCCACCACCCGTCAGACGCCAACATCGACCACAAGGAGACCGGCAGGGCTGCCGGGGCTGCCTGCCGCCTGTTCCAGCGCAGGAGGGATGTGCCCAGGCTCAGGGAGTTCCTCTATATGGAAGTGCCAAGCAGCACGGAGTGGAGCCTGAACACGGCGGAAAACCGGTTCTCCCCCAACTTTTTCGTGGAGGTGGGGGAAGAGGGGGTCAGGAAGAAGATCGAGGCGCTGGGGGCGTATGCCGGCGTCATGCGCCCCTACCCCCATCCCCGGTCCCGGGAGGCCATCGGGGGCCTTGCCGCTTACCGGGGGGCCGGGGCGGGGTGCGATTACGCGGAAGCGTTCGAGTGCGCCTTCAGGAGCAGTTAAATGTACAGGAGATATATAAAGCGGATGGCGGACGTGCTCCTCTGCGTCCTGGGCCTGGCGGTGTGCGCAGTCCCCATGGCGGTCATAGCGGCCGTCATCAGGCTGGACTCCAAGGGGCCGGCCCTGTTCAGGCAGGAGCGCCTGGGAAAGGACGAGAGGCCCTTCGTGATCTATAAGTTCCGGACCATGTGCGACCGCGCCTACGAGATGGGGGGGATTGCGTCCCGTTCGGACGATCCCAGGATCACCAGGGCCGGGGCCTTCCTCAGGCGCTCCAGCCTGGACGAGCTGCCCCAGATGTTCAACATCCTCAAGGGCGACATGTCGATCATAGGGCCGCGGCCCATCCTGCCCTGGGAGTTCGACGGGTACCGGGACAACCCCAGGTACCGAAGGCGCCACGACATCGCGCCGGGGCTGTTCTGCACGGTGGACGTGTCCCTGCGGGCGGCGGCCACGCGCCAGAAGCAGTTCGAGATGGATGCGGAGTATGCGGACAGCGTGTCGTTTTCCCTGGACGCGCGGACTTTCTTCGGGGTTCTGGGCACGGTCCTTTCCGGCAGGAACGTGTACCGGGAAGAGGCGGATGACAGGAACAGGCGATAAGAAGAGACGATAAGAACCAATAAAAAAGAACACATCATAAACAAAGAGTCAGGAGGCGTTTTTCATGGACAGGACCTTCATCGTAATGGCAATCGAACACTACAACCCTCTGGGCATCGTCCGGAGCCTGGGGGAGAGGGGAATCCGGCCGGTGCTCATCGCCCTCCCCGGAAGGGCGCCGGTGGCGTCGGCGTCCCGCTACGTCAGCCGGGTGCACCGGGCTGCGGGCATGGAGGAGGCCTACGGCGTCCTCATGGACCGGTACGGGGACGGGAAGGGGGAGAAGCCGGTGCTGCTGTGCTGCGACGACAGGACCATGGGGTACCTTGACGCCCGCTACGGGGAGCTGAAGGACCGGTTCGTGCTCTTCAACGCAGGGGAGCCGGGCAGGATCACCAAGTACATGGACAAGATGGAGATCCTGGAGCTGGCCCGCAGGCATGGCCTGAAGGTACTGGACACGGCGGTGGCCAGGCGGGGGGAGGTCCCGGCCGGGCTGCGGTTTCCCGTGATCACCAAGTCCATATCCCCCAACGTGGGGGGATGGAAGTCGGACGTGCACATTTGCAGGAGCGTGGAGGAGCTGGAGGAGGCCTACAGGAGCATCCAGTCGCCGGACGTGGTGGTGCAGAGGTACATCGAGAAGAAGAACGAGTACTGCCTGGACGGCTTCAGCGTTGATGGGGGGCGCCAGGTGTTCCACGCCATCGCCTCCTCCTACAACTACGTGATACCGGGCTACTACAGCCCCTACATGACGGTGTCCCGGCCCCTGGAGAGGTTTAAGGGGCCCCTGGAGGCCATGATGGCGGAAATCGGGTTCGAGGGCATTTACTCCGCCGAGTTCCTGGTGGATGAGGAGGGAGGCTACTGGTTCAGCGAAATCAACTTCCGCAACTCTACGTGGAGCTACGCCTCCTCCAGGGCGGGGATGCCGCTGCCGCTGCTGTGGGCCCGAGCCATGGAAAGGGGCGGGGTGGACCCATCGGAGTACCGTGACATCCGGGAAGGCTTCACAGCCATGGTGGAGCCGGTAGACTACGCCAAGAGGGTGGTGGGCGGAGGGCTCTCCCCGGCGGACTGGCTGATGGACTTCAAGGAGGCCGACTGCGGGTTCTATTACTCGAAGGAGGACCCGGAGCCTTTCCGGGAGGCGGTGAGGAACTGGGGGCGGCTGGGATGAGGGGCCCATGGGAAGGAGGCAGAGCATGGAATGGATGAGGAAGAACCGGGTGTTCCTGATTTCGGTGGCCCTGTCCCTTCTTTTGATTGCATACGGGCTCCTGTTCCGTCGGCAGCTGGCGGAAACGTCGGACGCCATCATGGCGTGGGTCAGCGGCCGGTTCGGGTGGCTTTACGTCCTGGTGGTGTTTTTCCTGCTGTTCTTCCTGGGATGGCTGGCATGGGGAAGATACGGGGCGGTGCGCCTGGGGGATGACGGCGACAGGCCGGAGTACGGGAACTTCAGCTGGTTCGCCATGCTGTTCTGCGGAAGCACGGGGATCGGGCTGGTGTTCTGGTCCGTGGCGGAGCCGCTGTCCCATTACGTCAGCCCGCCCGGCGGGATCGAGCCGGGAAGCCGGGAGGCGGCGGAGTTCGCCGTCCGCACCTGCTTCCTGCACTGGGGGGTCACCCAGTGGGCGTGCTTCGCCATCGTGGGCCTGGGAATGGCCTACTTCCAGTTCCGGAAGAAGAAGGGGAGCCAGGTCAGCGCGCTGCTGGCCCCACTGGCGGGAGAAAAGGCGGTCCAGGGGGGGTTCGGCAGGGCGGTGGACGTCTTCGCAGTGCTGGTATCCGTGGCGGGGGTGGCCACGTCCCTGGGCCTGGGGGTATCTCAGATATGCGGCGGGCTGAGTTACCTGTGGGGGGTGCCGGACAATGGGACGACACGTCTGGCCATCATAGCGGCCATCACGTGCGTGTTCCTGTTAAGCGCCGTAAGCGGCATTGACAAGGGGATCAGGCTCCTGTCGGGAATCAATGCGTGGCTGGCCATGGGGCTGCTGGTGCTGGGGTTTTTGGCCGGGCCGCGGGTCAGGATGCTGAATGTGCTGGTAAACGGGCTGGGCCAGCACCTGCAGAACCTCATAGGGGATACCGCAATGCTGGACCCCTTTGGAGACGGCGCCTGGGTTACGAACTGGCGGGTGTTCTATTTCGCCTGGTTCATGGCGTGGACGCCGTTCGTGGGGATGTTCATAGCCAGGATCTCCAAGGGGCGCACGGTGCGGGAATTCATCCTGGGGGTGGTGGTGATCCCCACAGCGGTGACCATCCTGTGGCTGTCGGTGTTCGGCACCATGGCCCTGGAGGCGGCTGGGGAGTGGGGCCTGGAGGAAGCGGCGAAGCTGGCGTCGTCGCCGGAGACTGCAGTGTTCATCGTGTTTGAGAGGTATCCCCTGAGCCGGGGGCTGTCTGCGCTGGTGATCGTGCTGCTGGGGATCTTTTTCATCACGTCCGCAGATTCGGCCACGTTTTCCCTGGGCATGATGACCTCGGGTGGGGAGCAGAACCCTCCCAAATGGAAGCGGGCCGTGTGGGCCCTGGTGGAGGCGGTGACGGCTGGCGTGCTCTTGTCGGCGGGAAGTCTAAAGCCGCTGCAGACTATATCCATAGCGGCCACGCTGCCGTTCCTCCTGGTCATCCTGGCCATATGCGCCGGGCTGTACAAGGCGCTGGGGGAGGAACGGGACGGAGACGGGAAGGGCCAAGGAAATAAGAAATAGGGAAATAAGAAAAAACAGGAATCTGTCAGGAGCAGGAGGACGGGGAGTGAAGAGGATACTGATTATTGGGAAGGGAAGCTATCTTGGAGAGTCGCTAAAGAAGTGGCTGGACAGGAGCCCGGAGAAATACCATACAAAGATGGCGTCCTCGTTAGGCCGCAGGTGGGAGGAGGCCGACTTTTCCGGTGCCGACACGGTGGTGGACTTCGCAGGAATCGCCCACGTGAACCGTCCCCCAGAGGAGATGAAGCCGCTGTTCTATGCGGTCAACCGGGATCTGACGGGGGAGATCGGGAGGCACGCCAAGGAGCAGGGGGTGAGGCATTTCGTTTACTTCAGTTCCATGAACGTGTACGGTGACGGCTGCCAGTGCGTGGAGGATCGGGGGACGGAGAGGCCCGAGAGCTTTTACGGTGACAGCAAGCTGCAGGGCGACCGGGAGCTGGAAAGGCTGGAGGACAGCGGTTTCGTGGTGGCCCACATCCGCCCGCCCTTCGTATACGGGAAGGGGTGCACGGGAAACTACGGGGCCATAAGCAGGATAGCCAGGAGGACCCCGGTATTTCCGGAGTACGGGAACAGAAAGTCCATGATTTACATTGACAACCTCTGCGAGTTCGTCAGGCTGGTGATCGAGGAAGGGAGCGGCGGGATCTTCACGCCGCAGAACCGAGAGCTGGTGTCCACGACGGAGCTGGTGAGGGAGATAGCGGAGAACGCAGGGCACAAGGTGCGGTTCACCAGGCTGTTCAACTGGGGGATCGGTCCGGGGATAAGGCTTTCCAAGGCGGTGAGACGGGCTTTTGCGGATGACTGCTACGCCCGGGAGCTGTCAGACTACTGGGATTATGGATACTGCGTTGTTGATTTTAAGGAGAGCATTAGAAGGACGGAAGGATAACACCAATTTTTACACGAAAAGAGACAGTGATGCTTTTAGAGGTGCTGTAACTATGAAAATAATGTATTTGAATGATGTGGGATTAGATACACCCAATTCCAATAATCATTTAGTTATTACCATGCTAAAGACATTTCTGGATGCCGGAAATGAGGTATATTTAGTTGAAAGCCATACAACAGGGAAGTATGATGATGTTCCTGCTGTATTAAAGACGTATAAAAAATTGCATCCAGTAATAATAGAAAAGAAGCAGGCTGGCAGGACTAATTTTGTGAAAAGGTATTTAAATTCTATTTTTTTTGAATATAAAGCATACAGAAAATGGAAGAAATTTATAAAGGAGATTGATGTTGTTTTACTTCAGTCGCATTATACCGCTACCTTTTCGGAACTTTTTCTAAAAAAGCATATAGAGAATGTTGTTTTTTATATTTTTGATATTTTTCCTGGCGAAGCTTATATTAATGGAAATATAAAAAATAAATTTGTATTTAACTGTCTTTTTAATCTTCAGAAAATACTATATAAAAATTGCAGATTGTTTTTAACATTAACAGAGGATACTAAGAGAACCTTGGTTTCTTTAGGAGTCGATCAACAAAAAATAGCTATAGTTCCAAATTGGTTTGACGAATCTGTGATAAAAGAGATCCCAAGACAGGAAAATAAGTTCATACGTGAATTTAACCTTGATGACTCAATACATTATATTCAGTATGCTGGAACATTAGGAGTTTCTTACGATTTTGATTTACTATTCAGAGTTGCGGTGAAACTGAAGAATCGTAAAGATATTGTATTTCAGATTGTAGGCGATGGAATATATTTAGGCCACTTAATGGAGTTGGCAGAAAAAGAAAGTCTTTCTAATATCCAGTTTATTCCATGGCAGCCTATAGAAAGACTATCAGATGTTTATAGTGCCTGTACATTACAGATTGTTCCAATGCGAAAACAGGTTATAAAAAATTCATACCCCAGTAAAATATTGCCCCTAATGGCCTGTGGAAGAGTACCAGTTATATCCGTAGATGAGGACAGCTGGTTTTACGAAGATATTAATAGAAATAAAGTGGGCATTGCTGTTCCGCTAGATGATGAGGATGGTTTGGCAAATGGAATAGTCAAACTGATTGATAACAGAAAGCTAAGGAGAGAAATGCAGAGCAATGCAAAAAACTATGTAGGACGAAATTATGCATCTGGGTTAAATACACGGAAAATGCTTAATGAGTTCTATAAACTTATCGGGGAGAAAACAAATGAATAATTCCTTTAATAATAAAACCTTAATGATTACAGGAGGAACTGGTTCATTTGGCAATGCAGTTTTAAAGCACTTTTTAGGCTCTGAACTTCGCGAAATCAGAATATTCAGTCGTGATGAAAAGAAGCAAGATGATATGAGACATGATCTGCAGGCGAAATATCCTGAATATGCTTCTAAGGTAAAGTTTTTTATCGGCGATGTAAGAGACTTTAGATCAGTTGCTGATGCGATGCCAGGCGTTGATTACATTTTTCATGCAGCAGCGCTTAAACAGGTTCCTTCGTGTGAATTTTTTCCGATGCAGGCTGTAAAAACGAATGTAGAAGGAACAGACAATGTTCTTCATGCTGCAATCGATGCTGACGTGAAAAGAGTTGTTTGCCTCAGCACAGATAAGGCAGCTTATCCTATTAATGCAATGGGAATCAGTAAAGCCATGATGGAACATGTCATCTATGCGAATGCAAGGCTTGCTGCGGAAAGAGGCGGAACAGTTATTTGTTGTACCAGATATGGGAATGTAATGTGCAGCCGAGGTTCTGTTATTCCATTATTTGTGGAGCAAATTAAGAATAACCATCCGCTTACAATTACAGATCCTAAGATGACACGGTTTTTAATGAACTTAGATGAAGCGGTTGATCTGGTACAATATGCATTTGAGCATGCAGAACCAGGCGATTTATTTATTCAAAAGGCAGATGCGTCAACAATTGGGGACCTGGCAAAAGCGGTACAGGAGTTATTTGGAAATACAGGATTACAAATTATTGGCTCCAGACATGGAGAAAAACTTTATGAAACTCTTATGACAAGAGAAGAAGCAGCAAGGTCGACTGATATGGGGATATATTATTGTGTCCATGCCGACAATAGAGATCTAAACTATGATAAGTTTTTAGTACATGGAAATAGGCAATCCAAAGTTTTTCAGGATTATACAAGTGAAAACACAAACTTATTAGATGTCAATAAAATCAAGGAAAAACTAAAAACTACAGATTATATAAAATCGCTATTAGAATAGAAACTAATTGAAAACCATAAGGATTAAAAAAATGAAAAAAATAGTGGTTATTGATGTTGGGGATATTATGTATAGTCGTTATTTTGACAGCTCAATCCAACAGCTGGCGAATGCTGCAGTTATTACAAAGTATTCGTCCGTTAATAACACAGCTTTAAAATATTTTTATAGATATTCCGAGTCAATGAGATCTGGGATAAAGAGAAATCTAGTCCGTGGATTTGAATATATTTTAGGCTATAACAAATGTTTATCATATATCAAACATTCGCAGCCAGATGTTGTCCATATTCAGTGGGCTTTGATACCACCAGCAGATTACTTTTTTTGGAGGAAAATTAAAAAATATACTAAAAAATTGATTTTTACTGCACATGATGTTCTGCCGCATGATATGTCTGCGGGACGTATAAAGTGGAATAGAATACTTTATAATATTCCCGATACTATAGTGGTACATGGAGAATACTGCAAAGATGAACTGCGTAAATTTTATCCAGATGTAAAGACAAAAGTATATATCCAAAAACATGGTGTTTTTGAGAAAAAAGATACCTATGTCAATGAGGATATGAGAGAAAAACATCTCCCCTTGTTAGAGGCTGTTGAAGAAGGTAAAACAATTATTTCTTTTATAGGACAGATATGCGATTATAAAGGCCTGGATCTGCTGGCGGATGCATGGAAGAGGATAGATTGCGAAAATTTATTCTTATTAGTCGCCGGCAGAACAATGAATGATTTTTCATATCAAATGGAGAAAATTAAACAAGAGTTATCTGGTTTTAGAAACTGCTATATATACAATGATAGATTTTCAGATGAAGAAGAGAACCTGTTTTACGGCAGCTCAGATGTGATAATTCTGCCATATAAAACGGCCAGCATGAGTGGTGTAATATTTTCCGCTGCACAGTATGAAAAAACTGTATTATCAACTAAAGCCGGATGCTTAGGGGAATATCTAAATGATGTAAAGGACTGTACATATACATGTGAACCAAAGTCAGAAAGCATATTTCGATCTCTGGTTTTGATTTCAAAGGAATCAAAGAGTCAGTTAATAGATATGGGGAGGCTTTTTTCTGAATATATTTATAGATGTTATTCTTGGGAGAAAATAATAAAAAGCCTTATTTCAGAAGCATATTAAATAGAACAAGTTTTTATGGAGGATACATTGTGAATTTAATCCTGCTATCCGGGGGCTCCGGAAAAAGGCTGTGGCCTTTATCAAATGAGACCAGATCAAAACAGTTTCTTAAAGTATTTACAAGGAAAGATGGAACTCGTGAATCAATGCTGCAGCGTACATTTCGGATGCTTTGCGATGTCGATAAGGATGTTTCTGTCACAATTGCTGCATCAGAAAGTCAGGCTGTATCGATTAGAAATCAGATTGGAGATTCTGTTGGAATTTCTATAGAACCTTGTCGGCGTGATACATTTCCAGCTATTGCCTTGGCAACGGCATATCTGCATGATGTGCAAGGCATAGATTTAAATAAGGCAGTCGTGGTATGTCCAGTTGATTCCTATGTAGAGGCTGAATATTATGAAAGACTTTTAAAGCTTGAGAAAATGGCAGAAAAGGGAGAGGCAAATCTTGTCTTGATGGGAATTGAACCCACATGCCCTAGTGAAAAATACGGTTATATTATACCAAAAACAAGCGATCAGATCAGTGAAGTTATTGAATTTAAGGAAAAACCCGATGCTTCTGCAGCTAAAGAATATATTACACAGGGAGCTCTTTGGAATGCAGGGGTCTTTGCATATAAACTGAAATATATACTTAATATTGCTGAAAAGATTTTTGGAAATTCGTCTTATAAGGGTCTTCTTGATAACTATACTGAACTTGCCCAAATTTCTTTTGACTATGCAGTTGCTGAAAAGGAAAAGAAAATTCAAGTTCTCAGGTATAGAGGAAAATGGAAAGATCTTGGAACCTGGAATTCTTTAACTGAGGCAATGGATGATGAGATATCTGGGAATGCAGCAGCATATTTATGTGAAAATACCCATGTAATTAATGAAACCCAGATACCGCTGGTTGCACTTGGAGTGAAGAATCTGGCAATAGTTGCCACACCAAACGGCATTCTGATTACAGAGAAAAACGCCAGCGATAAACTGAAAGAGTATGTAGTAAATCTGTAAGGAGAATAATGAAATGAGATTTTTGATTCTAGGATGTAATGGTATGGCTGGCCATACCATTAGCCTTTACCTAAAAGAACGAGGGCATGAGGTTATGGGCTTCGACCGTCACCCTTCTTATTTTGTTGAAAGTATAACAGGGGATGCTGCAGATGCTGGTTATATAAAGGAGATAATCGGTGTAAACAAGTTCGATACTATTATTAATTGTATAGGACTTCTTAACCAATTTGCAGAGAAAAATAAAGTAGGAGCAGTATATTTAAATTCTTATTTCCCCCACTATCTGGCACAGCTTACTGCAGATACAGATACTCAAATAATACATATGAGCACTGACTGTGTATTTTCTGGAAGGCGTGGCCAGTATACAGAAGATGATCTTCGTGATGGAACTACCTTCTATGATCGTTCAAAGGCTCTTGGTGAACTTGAAGATAATAAGAATATCACACTCCGCAGTTCTATTGTGGGCCCTGATATTAATTCTAAGGGAATTGGCCTTCTTAATTGGTTTATGCAGCAAAAAGGCGAAGTTAGGGGATACACATGCGTTATGTGGACTGGACAGACTACGCTGCAACTTGCAAAGACAATGGAAATGGCCGCAAAAGTAAAAGCCTATGGTCTGTTTAATATGGTTCCTGACCAGGCTATCTCCAAATTTGACCTTTTGAAGCTTTTTAATAAACATATGAGAAATAATGCTGTATCTATCATTCCGACAGATAAAATAGCTATAGATAAATCGCTGAAACGGACAAGATTTTCCTTTGATTACCAGATACCAGATTATGAACAGATGGTTACAGAACTTGCGGATTGGATGAGAAACCATAAAAGCTTGTATCCCCATTATAAAAATAATTAATCGAAAGCAAATATATAATATGCATAAAACAGTTTAAGGTGAAAGAATTGAACACTAAAATTCAACATGAATCAATGTATAAGATAAATAGGTACAATAGATGGGTTGAAAAGGCTATAGAGGATGAAGACCTGATAAAGGAACTGAAAGAAATGAACGCAGCCCAGATAGATGATGCATTCCGTGATGAATTATCTTTCGGAACAGGAGGCCTTCGCGGAATTATCGGTGCAGGCAGTAACCGCATGAATATTTACACGGTGGCTAGAGCTAGTCAAGGGTTGAGTAATTATTTGCAGAATAATGACAATCCCAGTGTGGTTATTGGCTATGACAGCCGTATGAAATCTGATACCTTTGCTAAGGCTGCTGCTGGGGTCTTTGCCTCTAATGGCGTTCGTGTCTATTTTTGGTCGGAACTTCTTCCGGTTTCTATGGTTTCTTTTGCTGTACGGTATCTCCATGCATCTGCAGGCGTGATGATCACAGCATCCCATAACCCATCTCAATATAATGGATACAAGGTCTATGGTGCAGACGGTTGCCAGATTACTACAGAGGCAGCAACAAAGATACTATCAGAGATTGAAAAGGTAGACTACTTTGATGTGACAATTAATATGGCCCCTTTTGTTGAATATATTCACGATACTGTTATAACATCTTTTTTGACTGAAGTGAAGAAACAGTCAGTACTCTTTGGGGATGAGATCAATAAAGATGTTAATATTGTCTATAGTCCGCTGAATGGCACTGGATTAAAACCTGTGACAAGAATTCTCCGAGAGTGCGGATACGCCAACATAACAGTTGTAGAAGAGCAGAAGCAGCCTGACGGCAGCTTCCCTACGTGTCCATACCCTAATCCAGAGATTAGAGAGACGATGGATTTAGGAATTGAATATTGTCGAAAGACAAAAGCAGATCTGTTTCTGGCAACTGATCCTGACTGTGATCGCTGCGGCATTGCCGTGAAGGATGGAGAAGATTATCGCTTGCTCTCAGGCAATGAAGTTGGCTTGCTTCTTCTTGATTACATCTGTAGTCAGAGAATAAAACATAAGCAAATGCCGGAAGCTCCTGTATTTATTAAAACAATCGTGACAATGGATCTGGCAGAGCGGATTGCAGAACACTATGGCGTGCGTACAATAAATGTCCTAACTGGCTTTAAATATATAGGTGAACAGATTGGAATGTTAGAGGAAAAAGGGCATGAGAGCAGCTACATCTGTGGATTTGAAGAATCTTATGGTTATCTTACAGGTTCCTATGTACGTGATAAAGATGCAGTAAATGCGGCATTTATGATCAGTGAAATGTTTGCTTTTTACAAGACCAGGGGTATTTGTCTTTTGGATAGGTTAGAACAGATTTGGCAGGAATATGGCTATTGCTTGACCAGGCTGTATTCTTATGAGTTTGGCGGCTCTGGCGGCATGGCCAGAATGCAGGAAATAATGGCTGAATTCCGAAGAGGGGTGGAAAGTATTGGCGGAATGGCAGTTGAAAAAGTCCTGGATTATAGTCAGGGAATTGATAGTCTTCCAAAGTCTGATGTCCTAAAATACTTCCTTAAAGAGAACTGTTCTGTTGTGGTGCGCCCATCTGGGACAGAGCCTAAATTAAAGCTCTATATCAGTATAATGGCTAAGGGATCAGATGAGGGCAGATTAAAAGAAGAATTGATAGTACATGATATAGAAAATGTAATTTGCATCTAAATACATTGTTTATGGTTAATATTGGCAGGTGATACTCTATGGCTATAAGATTTATGCTGAATAAATTATATTTATCATTGTTTTTGTTTTTGCTTGTGTTTGCTCCCCCAATTATTAAGAATATAAATTTTATGTACTTTGTTGCAGTATATTCAATAGTGACAATTGTTTTGTTTTACAAAAATGCATTAAAAGAATTTTATTTGAGAGATAAAGCGCTTAAAAACTACAATATGGGCTTGACTTTAATATTGTGTTATTGGATTGTGGTGGCAGTACGGAATTATGAAGGTAATCTTATAGATAATTATTTAGGAATCGGATATCGTTTGTTATCAGTTATTTTTATTATTGAGCCATCTATAGTATATATCATCCTTTGGTGCAAAAAAAAGGGTTATTCATTTTACGATGTAATAGATGGGCTTGCGAAGGCGGCAATCATTGAGTTTGCATTTTGTTTTGCATCAGTAATATCGCCTAAAATAAAGGGATTTTTAACAAAGCTTATTATTGTAAATACTGGGTATTATGGCACGTATGAGGAACTTGAGGGGTGGAAAACCGCAAACTCATATTTTGGATTTTCAGCGTCAATATCAGATTATTTTGGGCTTGGATTAGGCTTGATTTCCGGATTGTGCTTTTATTGCGGAATAACATATAACAAAAAATATTTTTACTATTTGCCGTTCATACTTTTTACAACATTAATGAACTCTGTTACTGGTATAGTTGTCTTTTTAATATCTGTCATTATTGTAATATCAGGAACAAAAAAAGTAAAAATATCTACTCTTACATTTATAATTGCATTTCTTACTGTATTAATGCTGGTGATGCCTTTTATACAACTATACTATCCCAGGATATTACAGAAGGTGGCTGATAATTTTTGGGAGATTTTTGATGTCAGTAGAGTGAAGGCCAGCAACACCACAATAAGAATACTTTTTTCAGAGAGATTTTGGACTCTTCCTAGCCATATAGGACATGTGTTGTTGGGAACAGGTCATTCATTAATTCGGGCAGCCGGATTTAATGGATCTGATGTAGGATATATAAACGATATTTGGTCGTTTGGTATTTTAGGCTCCATCTATCTTTATTTTATAAATGTAAGGTTCTTTGCAAGCTTATTAAAAGGCAATAGAAAAATAAAACATTTTTTTATTTTTACTTTCTTTATATTTAACATAAAAGGTTTATCTGTCGGGCTGAACTTGGGAATGATTATTTATTTAATTACTCCTTTAGCCTATACTTTCCTTGGAAAAAGTGTACTTTATCATTCTGGGACATGATTTACAGGTGAACTGCGGGAGGGAAAATATATGGATACGGATATTCTCGTAAGCATAATAGTCCCTATTTACAATATGGGAGATAAGATTGAGAAAAGCATAGAAACTATTATACATCAAGACTATCAAAATACGGAAATTATTTTGATTGATGATGGATCGACTGACGATACATTAGAAAAATGCAATAGGATTTGTCAGGAAAATAAGAATGTTGCTGTTATTCACACTGAAAACTGTGGTGCTGGTTCGGCTAGAAATAAAGGTATTGATGTTTCAAAAGGCAGATATTTATACTTCCCGGATGCTGATGATATGCTGGAGAAAAATGCAATAAGCAGTGTTGTGAAAGCCGCTGCAGAAAGCGGAGCAGATCTTGTTGTCTTCGGATATAAATGTATTGATCAAAATGGCAGATTTGTTAAAGAAAAAAGATATAAAGACAGAATAGTATATGGAAAAGAAGCAAGAAGTGATTATTCGGATTATTATCTTAGTGAAGAAGGATACCGGATACAGGGTGCTCCGTGGAATAAACTGTTTGATGGAAAGAAGATCAGAGACAATCATATATCATTTCCGCCTTTAAGGAGACATCAGGATGAGGCCTTTATAGCGAGATATATGTGTTATTCGGAAAAAGTAATTTTTATTGATGATGTCTTGTATTCTTATAAGCTAAATATGCAGAGGAATGAGTGGGAGAAATACCCGACAGACTATTTTAATGCAGTTAATGGCTTATTTGATGAAAGGAAAAAAAATATACTGATTTGGAATAAAGATGATTATTGTACACATGAAATGGTATATTCAGAATACATCTACTTCACAATAAAGGCATTAGAATTATCCTTCTGTCCTAAATTCAAATTTAATTATAAAAGCCGGATAAAATGGATGCAGAAACAATTAGAGGGTGCAGAGTTTAAGACAATAACATGTCCAAATAGTCTGCATAAATACCAAAGAATTGTAAGATGGCTAATAATTCATAACATATGGAGACTTGCATATGGGATCATGGGGTTAAAGGTAATAATTCAGGGATTTATAGTAAGCAGAAATGTTTAGCATTTTCAGCAATATCGATACCAATATATACTTATGTTAAATAAGCTATAGGAAGGTTGACAGTTATAATTATAAATAAATATTGTTTTATGCTAAGGAGCAGGAATGAATAAAACAGACTCAATGCATTCTAAAATAAGTATATTGATTACTGGGGCAAATTTCAATAATAAAGGTGCTCAATCTATGCTGTTTATTACAGTAAGTGAGATCCGAAAACGATTTCCAAATTCGAATATCTACTTTGAAACCCTTGAAATAATTGAATTAGCAAACTATAAATTTGACAGTATTCGGGTTTCTGCCAATACATGGGAAATGCTACTTGGAGGGATAGGAGGAGCAATTGCTTATATAAAGAGATTTGTAAAAGACTCAATACGATTTCTTTTAGGAGAAAGAAAAGAGATATTTACAGAATTTCATAATATCAATATATTAAAGAAAATAGATTATATCATTGATATCAGCGGATTCGCATTGGGCGATAAGTGGGACTATGGGCATAATTATCTATATATTCTTAGGATTAAAGCGGCAAAGAAATATAATATACCGTTTTTTATTCTTCCTCAGTCTTTTGGTCCGTTTTTATATTATAAAAGATTTGGAATAGTAAAATCACAGAAATTGCTTTCAATGCTAAAAGATAATTTAGATTATCCGCAGATAATCTATGCAAGAGAAAAGGATGGAATTAGATGTTTAGACAGCATTGGTGTTTCAAAGAATGTAAGGCTGTCTACGGATCTTGTACTGCAAAGTGTGCAGCTTGACTTTAACAATCTGTTTTACAAACCGACTTTATTTCAAATTCCAGTAATTAATACAAAGAATAATATAGGGATTATACCTAATATTCAATGCAGTATACATTGCAATGAAAATTTCATGTTAAAGTTATATTATCAAATATTAACTTACTTGGAACGTTATGAACGGAATATATATATAGTACGGCATTCAAATGATGATAAAGAGGTATGTAAAAAAATATATAATCTTTTGAAGAGCAATCGTATTCATCTGATTAATGAGGAACTCTCGTGTTTTCAATATGACGGATTAATAAAAGAATTCGATTATATTATTGGTTCCAGGTTCCATGGCCTGGTTCATGCATTGAAGAATAAGATACCATGTATAGCAATTGGATGGTCTGTTAAATATATAGAACTGATGTCAACTGTCGGATTAGAGAACTTTGCCTTTGATATTAACACTCTTGATTCAGGCTGTAATGGCATTCTCGATGCTATAAAAGACATGAATGACAGTTTTTCGCTTAAGAGTGAAACCATATCCGACCGATTGGTACAAATTCAAAAAGATAACTGCTTTTCGTTTTTAGACAGATTAGAAAATTGACTAAAAAACAGCATAGTTAAAAGGTATTTAAAGAAGGAAGAGTATATGAGAATAAATCGAAAAAAAAATACTGTTACCGGGATATTAACAGGAATAATATCTACGATTATATCTTTGTTTATTCCATTTATAATACGTACAATGTTTATTCGTATACTTGGAATTGAATACTTAGGATTAAATAGTTTGTTTTCATCCATATTGCAGGTTTTAAATCTTGCAGAATTGGGAGTGGGTTCTGCGCTTGTTTTTACTATGTATAAGCCAATTGCAGATGATGATCATGAAAAAATATGTGCCTTAATGGGATTGTATAGAAAATATTATTTTATAATTGGAAGTATTGTTTTAAGCTTAGGACTTATAGTGACCCCTTTTCTAAATCGGCTGATTAGCGGCTCAGTTCCATCTGATATAAATATTTATATTTTATATCTAATGTATTTATTTTCTTCTGTATTATCGTATTGGTTTATGGCTTATCGCAATTCTCTGTTTCAAGCCCATCAGAGAACAGATATTCAAAATCTTGTTGCTATTATAGTGAACTGCTGTTCCTATACAGTGCAAATTATATCCTTGCTGTTATTTAAAAACTATTATTTATATCTATTTATTGTCATTGCATTCCAATTAATGCATAATCTGGTAATTGCACTATTATCCAAAAAGGTATATCCTCAATACTCACCAAAAGGAACATTGAAAAGAAGTGAGGTTATAGAGATTAACAGGAAAGTTGCATCCCTGTTTACTGCAAAATTAGCAACAGTAGTTCATCGTTCATTTGATACAATAGTTGTTTCATCCTTTTTGGGGTTAAGGATATTAGCAATATATCAAAATTACTATTATGTTATTTCAGCTGCAAGTACATTGATGTTAATTTTGTTTACATCTATGCAGGCAGGAGTTGGAAACTATATCATTACTAACTCGTCTGAAGAAAAGTGTGATCTGCTTTATAAAGTTAACTTTGCTACAATGCTGCTGCTTAACGTTTTCTGCTGTTGTTTAGTGAATTTGTATCAGCCGTTTATGAATATTTGGGTAGGAAAAGAAAATATGCTGGATTTCTCATTTGTTATTCTATTTACCATATCGTTTGCAGTGGATATAATAATTCGTCCCTTGATAATGTTTAAAGATGCAGGGGGAATGTGGAAGGAGGACAGATTAAGGCCATTAGCAGCTGCAAGCTTTAATCTTATTTTAAATTTAAGTACAGTACGTTTTGCTGGACTATATGGAATTATAGGATCAACAATAATAAGCTTTACATTAATAGCTTTACCTTGGCTGATATTAAATATAAACAAATACCAATTTAATATAAATATATCGAAATATTTCTATACGCTCTGCGCTCATATTGGCGTTATTTTTTTCAGCTGCCTGATATCATGGCTGATATGCGATAATATTACTATTGGGAACGGAGTGACAGAACTTATTGTAAAGTTTATGATCTCTGTTTTCGTAGGGGGGTTCTGCTTTGAGCTGATATTTTTTTCGTGCGCTGATAATAAATATTATATTTTATTAATAAAAGAGATAATGAGGAAAAATCATGGTAGTAATTGAAGATAAAAAACTTTGCTCGGGATGTCAGGCATGTGAAAATATTTGTCCGGTAAAAGCGATTAGGATGAAAGAAGACACAGAGGGATTCTTTTATCCGGAGGCAGATCCCCAACTGTGTATTGATTGTAAGCTATGCAGAAAAATATGTCCCTTTTTAAATAGTACAAAACAAGAAAGGACCGAAAAAAATAGAGATCCTAAATTTTATGCAGTTCAATTGAAAAATAAAAGTGAGCTTCCGGAGACTTCGTCAGGAGGTGCATTCTGGGGTATTGCACAGCAGGTAATTGAGAAAACAGGTATTGTTTATGGAGCGAAACAGGTTAATGTGGATTATATTTTCCATGATCGTGCAACAAGTTTAGAAGAGGCAAAAGGATTTCAGAAATCAAAATATTTACAAAGTGATATGGGAAATTGCTACAAAAGAGCGAAAAAAGATTTAATTAATGGAAAAACAGTACTTTTTAGTGGAACAGCGTGTCAAATTGCAGGATTATATGGTTATTTGGGAAAAGACTATACAAATTTGTTTACTTGTGAAGTGGTTTGCCATGGTGTTCCTTCCAGAAAAATATGGAATATTTATCGGGAAGAAAAGGAAGCTATAGAGAATAAAATAATGGCTGACTTGATATTCAGAGATAAGTCAAAGGGATGGAGTAAAAATCAATATTGTATAGTCTATAAGGATGGAAGTACAGAGAGAGAATTTAGTGTTAAGCAGTTGTTTCATGCCGGATATTTGCAAGGCCTTTTTTACAGGCCTTCTTGTGGCAACTGTCCATTTTCGTCAATTCCAAGAATTGCAGACATAACATTGGCTGATTATTGGCGGTATAAGGGGAGACTGCTAGGGAAAGGGGAAGACTTGGGTGTGTCTCTTGCAGCTGTAAATAATGGACACGGAAAACAATTACTAGATGAGTGTGCTTATTTGCTTAACATAGAGCCGACGGAACGAACACAGGCATTAGAAAGCTGCAGACATTTAGATGGGCATCCTGCTGAAAACCCGGAGCGTGATCGTTTTATCCAAGAAGTATTAGTTTCGGGCTATCATAATACTGCAAAAAAATTCTTCAGAAGAAAATCCATTTTTGAACGTTTTATTCATAAGTTAAAAGCAATGTAATTATTACTACTATTAAAAGGAGTGTTGTATGGAGATACAATCTAAGCATAAGGATTCATCTGTTAATACAATGGAGATTAATGATCCGGATTTTATAAGAACAAATTCTATTTTATCAGCATTTCAGATTATTAAGGCAAATGATAGAAAAGGCCTGATTTCTGAAAATAAATGCATCCGTAGAATAGCAAGGCTCAAGGGGCTTTCTGTAATGACAGAAAGAGAAGCACAGCAGTATTTTGCCTTATGTGATGCTTTTGATTTACTTGCTGAAAAGCATATCCCTGTTTATTATTATAACAGGATTGGAAAAAAGAAATCTGGATTTGAGTATACTGATTTAGAGAAGAAAAGAATGGAAAGAAATATTTCATTTCCTGAAATGTTTGAGAATCCTGGTGCTTATATAGAAGACCTAAGAGACATTTTTTGTGAAAAATATTCTTCTGAATATATAAAAGAAATTGGACGGATTCCACAAGTAGTAAGAAAAGGAAATTATTATCTTCATGAGGACTTCCACAGCAAATATATTAATGTCCAGGATGGAAAGAGAATGGTATGCTTTCAGCCAGAGAGTTATGAACATACGCTTCATATTTATGGCCGATGCGGCGTATTTGGCTATGCGGTCGAAGATGCCGACTCATTGCCTAGCTTAATGCAGAAAGAATTAATAAGCAGAGGACATAAAATCCGCATTATTAATCATGGATTATGGGGAGGATTAGACGAATATCTCATCAATAATTTCTTAAATGATAGTATAGGTATGAGGGAAGGCGATATTGTTTTATTCTATATGAAACATATAGATATGACATTATTAGGAAAATTAGTAGGGCATGGGGTATATTACAAAGATATTACTGATGAATGGCATAACAGAAAAAACGCAGATACCACTTTTTTTAATCAGCCAGGGCATATGAATGCCTATGGATATAGTATTGTATCAAAGATTATCTGTGATGATTTAGAAGCCTCAGGATTCTCCGGAAAGATACCTGCGAGTACAGTAAAAATCATTCAAGCTAATAATTTAAATAGTTACTTAAAAAGCCAAAAGAATACTCATTTTGAGCAAGAAATAGCTCAATATATAGAAAGCATTATAAAACAATACCCAGTTCATGGTCTATCAAATTGCGGAGCTATAGTAATGAACTGCAACCCATTTACAAAAGGTCATAGACATTTAATTGAGACTGCCTCAGAATCCGTAGAAAGATTATATATCTTTGTTGTAGAGGAGGACAAGTCCTTTTTTAAATATAATGATAGATTTGAAATGGTTCAGAAAGGGACAGCTGATTTAGATAATATTGTAGTTGTTCCAAGTGGCAAGTTTATTATATCTGCATATACATTTCCTGAATATTTTATGAAGGATTACGTAAAAGAAAAGAATTTTGATGCTTCTTTAGATCTTGAAACATTTTGTAAGTTTATAGCACCTCCTTTAAGAATAACTAAAAGGTTTGCTGGTGAGGAACCTTTTGATCCAGTAACAAAGAATTATAATGACTTTATGAAAAAGTTATTGCCGTCTTTCGGAATTGAATTTCATGAGATTCCCCGATTTGCTATTGACAATGAGAGAGTAATTAATGCAACAGCGGTTTGCAGATTGTTAAAAGAAAAGAATCTTAAAGAGCTTAGAGAATACGTTCCTGAAAGCACATATACAGTTCTGGCAGCAAAGTATTTGGATGGGGAATAATAATGTATTTACTAAATAAACCGTCATGCACCCGGCAGGGAAGGCACCATACAATACATGAAAGTCCGGCGGGATTTTTAAAGTAAACTGGCATGCGGCCATCAGTCGGCACACCACCACATATGAAAGTAAGGCGGGTGCATGAGGCATCCCTGAATGCATGCCGCCTATACGGCGGCGAGACTTCTATAGTATAGGTAATTGCGAAACAAGTTCGCAATCTTGATTCAAACAGGGCAAAAATCCGGTCATGCCGGATTTTCAGGAGGTGGATGTGGGTAACCGGATTTTAAGATATGAAAACAAAGCAGATAGGGATAT
>CATLBO010000020.1 GCA_949879025.1 uncultured Hungatella sp.
TTTCCCTTTCCCATAATGCTGGTTACAACAGGAATGCGGCTGCCTATAACATATCCCATATAGTAAATCATATTCCATAAAAGAAAAGGAACCAGCAGGCTGCGAATTCTGGAGCTCCACTTAGCCTCCAGTCTCTCCCACCTGAAGTTCCGATAAAACAGATACCCTGACATCATAAAAAAGCCTGGAACTGCGATCTGGGCTATGGTATTTCCCAAAAAGCGCTGAAAAACCGTTACGGCCCCCAGATATGGGGACCGTCCCAAAAACAGCTCTCCGTTGGCAGAGTGAACCCACACCACAAGAATGCTGAATATAAACGAAAACCATGTGATCTTATTGCGGAACCAGGATTCATCTGCCACAAGGATACCTCCAGGATATTTTCATGCACTCTCGGAAACCTGCCATATCTGACACGAAGAGATTGCGAAAGTACATTCTAGCCATACAGAATAGTTTCTGCATTTTTGGTTTTTTCTATAACCTTAAGTTTATCATAAAGATAAAAGTCCTGGCAATTGTTTTTCCCAAAAAATCCCTTAACCTTTCACTGCACCCATAGTAATTCCCTGGGTAAAGTAATTCTGGAATATCAAAAATACCGCAACAATCGGTACCGCTGCCATGGCTGCACCAGCCATAATCACCCCATAGTTGGTGGAAAACTCCTGCTGAAGCGTAGCGACTCCAAGAGAGATGGTCAACTTCGCTCTGGAATTCAGCATAACCAGCTGCATAAAATAGTCATTCCATGTATTAATAAAAGTAAAGATGGCCAATGCGCCAAAGCCCGGCTTGACGATAGGCATGACAATGCTTCCGAACGTTCTTATCTCCCCACTGCCATCAATCTTAGCCGCCTCCAAAAGCTCCGTAGGAATATTCTCGCTGAACTGCTTCATAAGGAATACGCCGAATGGCCAGCCGCATAATGGAAGAATAATAGCCCATGGAGTATCATGGATTCCCATAAAGCTAACCAACTTCATCAGCGGAACCAGAATCACCTGCTTTGGAAGAGCCATGGCAAACACAAAAATGCTAAACAGTGTAGCCTGCCCGTAAAACCGTTTCTTTGCAAGCACATATCCTGCCATAGAGGATACTGCGCAGACAATGAGCATGGTAACGGCACAGATAAAGACACTGTTCCACAGCCACTGAAGGGCCGGATTTTGCATCAATTTGTGGAAATTGTCCATAGTAGGATTCAGCGGGAACCATTCCGGTGGAAGCTTTACTGTCACCTTTTGGCTTTTGAACGCACCTGTCAGAATCCAGTAAAAGGGGAAAATAAATATAAAGCTTAAAATCAATAAAAGAATCATGGATAAAATATCCAAAATACCTGTTTTCTTTTTCATGTTCATATCCCCTTTCCTAATATTCTACATCGCTGCCCAAGGCCTTAAACTGAACGAAGCTTATCAGCCCTATTATCAGGGCCAGCACCACTCCCATAGCGTTGGCATATCCATATTCAAACCGTTTGAAAGCATTCTCATACAAATAGTACATAATGGTAGTTGTTCGGTAATTTGGCCCTCCAGACGTAAGAAGCTGAATCAGTGAAAAACACTGAAACGAGTTAATAGTAGTAATCACTACAATGTACAGCGTAGTCGGAAGAAGGCTGGGCCACTTAATCTGCCAGAATACCTGGAAATCATTGGCTCCATCCACTTGAGCCGCTTCCACATAATCCTTCGGCACATTTCCCAAGGAGGCTATGTAAAGAATAACAGGCTGCCCAACGCTGGTTGTTATCAAAATAATCAATATGGCCCATAAGGCAAATTTCTTATCGCCTGTCCACATAATATTTTTTTCAATTATATTCATACTCTTTAACAGCCAGTTAAGGATTCCGTTCAGCGGATCATAAATCCATTTCCACACTACTGTAACCGCCACCGTTCCGGTTACTACCGGCAGGAAAAATACACACCGGAAAAACGACCGGGTAAACGGATTCTTCTCGTAGGTCATAGCTGCTACAAATAAAGCAAACAGCACGGTTATCGGTACAGACCCTACTACCAGAATCAGCGTATTTACCAAGGACTTCTGCCACACCTCATCTTTAAACATGTTGATGTAATTATCCAGGCCGATAAAAGTCATGCCTTTCATGTTATAGCGGAAAAAGCTGGTTACCACTCCCATGATCATGGGCAAAAGTACAAATATGCAGAAAAAAAACAATGCAGGTGCCAGGAATGCATAGGAAACCAGAGTTTCTCTCATACGGATTTTATTAATTTTAGAATGTTTCATGATGCCTCCCATCCAGCCGGTCCAAAGCCGGCCCTTAAAAACTTCTCCTCATACAAAAACTGCATGAGGAGAAATAAGAAAATACCATTCTGTTTATTTTAAAAGTCGACTGCCCAATAGGCGGCATGAATTCAAGGATGCCAAATGCGCATGCCTGACTTTCATGTGCTGTGGTGCGTCCGCTGCCGGACGCATGGAATTTGCTATAAAAGCACTAAATCTTTACGGTAGGTCTGCGAGACAGACATGGCAATCTACTGTGCATTTGCAATAGACTGATTTGCCTTTGAAACAAAATCATTAACTGCGTCTTCCGGCGTAGAATCCCCGTTCAATACGGCCTGCAGCATGGGGAACCAGTATGTTCTCATCTCGGCAAACCCTTTGATGGTGTTGTAATATGGAGAATAATACTTTGTCAGGTTAGCATAAAACTGCATCTCAGCATCACCTGAGTACAGATCGCCCATGGTCTGGCGAACCGGGAATACACTGGTCCTTACTACGTTCTTTGGTCCCCACTCTTCATCGTTGCACAAGAAATCAATAAACTTCTTGGAGGCTTCTGCCCTTGCAGCGTCGCCGTTATCAAATACGCAGAAACCATTAACCAGGTACTCAAGTTCCGGAGTGCCGTCCTCAGACGGGAACGGAAGGGCAATCGCTTCAATCTCATTCTCTTTCAGAGTTTCCGCTCTCTGGGAAGCAAGTCCTGGAGACCACAGTGTGGTAAATGCCGTATTTCCTGCCACAAACTGGTCTACATCCTCTCCGCCGTTATATGCGGAGCCGTTAAGCATATAGCCTGCATCAACCCACTCTTTGATCTTGGTCAATGCCTTAATTCCGCCCTCATCATTAAGCGTGTACTCAGTCACTTCGTCATTCGTCACCTGACTGTCATACAGGTTTGTCACAAATGCCCGGATACCCTGATCGCCGCCCTGGCCGGAACAATATACTGTAGCACCGTTAAATCCTGCATCACTAAGCTTTTTCAGCATCTCCTCAAACTGTGCCGTAGTCCATGTTCTGTCACCTTCTGTATTGATGCAGTCCATAGCGTCAGCAGCTTCCAGGGCCTGACGGCTTACTGCCATGCAGAATGCTGCTGTACTGATGGGGTACATATAATAGCTGCCGTCATCAGACTTACAGGAATTCAAAAGCGCCTCGTTGTCCACATCCTTTATGTACTCGTCAGTAAACATATCATCCAACTTCACAAGCTTTCCGTTCTGTGCATAAGAAATGATTCGCCCTGGAGCGTCAAACAATACGTCGCAAACGGTCCCTGCCTCAATGGCTGCCGTAATCTTCTCCGGGCCTGATGTAAAGTCAATAGTTTCAAGTTTTACCTTAATATCCGGGTTCTTTGTCTCAAATGCCGCAACAATCTCAGCCTCATAAGTTCCTGCCGGCTGATCTGCGTCCTGTGCAAATGTGGGGAATGCCCACCAGGTTATTTCGACTGTGTCTCCTGACGATGCCGGGGCACCTGCTCCGTCATTGCTTTCTGCGGCAGCAGAAGTACCTGCAGAGGCTGCCGTCGTCTCAGAGCTGCTTTGCTCGCCGCCGCCGCAGCCGGCAAGAGTAGTTACCAGCAGAGCCGCAGTCAGTCCCAAAGACAAAATTTTCTTCATAGAATGTCCTCCTTTAGAAATTTTCACTAATTCCCCTTGGTTTTAACCCATCTTTTTGTTATATTTGTATTATATATCAGAAAATTTCTTTTGTCAACGTGATTCTAAAAAGAAAAAACTTTTTATTTTCTTTAACACAGCCTTTCCAGCACTGAACCAGAAGTTCTCTCATTGAATTTGCTGCACGCTTCAAAATACCGGCGGTAATATTCTGTGTACATCAAGTCAATCAAAAACAGCTGGCTAATCTCTCCTGACGTGGAACCGCCTTGAAGCGGACCCTCATTGGCTCCGCTAAGCAATGTCAGATCCGCATAAGAAGTCAGTGGTGACTTGCTGAACCGGGTAATGCAGATCACTCTGGCTCCCGCCTGTTTTGCCAGGCGCGCCACATGAATTGTGTCCTTGGTAGCACCTGAATAGGAAAAAACCACGGCCACTTCATCCGAATTCATGGTGGAAGCCACCATAGCCTGCATATGGGAGTCCTGAATGCAGTACACCTTGGGTTCAATGCGCAAAAACTTGTTAGCAGCTTTTAAAGCAGTAAGGACACTGGCTCCTACACCGAAAAAATAGATTTTTCTTGCTTCATGAAGCCAGTCAATGGCCTGGCTGAAAACTTCCTCATCCAACAGGGAGTGGGTTTCCGTCAAGGCATGAATATTGGTATTAAGCACCTTTTGAGCCAATTCGTGAAATGTATCGTTTAAACCGACATTGCCTGAAAATCTGCTGTTCTCCCTCTCGTCTTCATTAAGACTTAAAGACAGCACCATCTTAAACTCCTGATACCCTTTCAATTCCATGGACTTGCAAAACCGGAACACGCTGGTATCACCCACCTGGCATGCCTCCGCTAAATCTGTAATAGACATAAACAGTACTTCTCTGGGATTCTGCAATATATAATCAGCCACCTTTTTTTCTGCCTTTGTAAACTGATTGTATGCAGTTCTCATTTTTACCAAAAAATCGCCTTGCATCAATACCCCTCCTTCTGTCGTTCTTCTAACTGTTGTTATTTAAGTCTTTTTCATCTGCTCCGCTGCCAGCCAGGCAGCCCCCATAAGGCCTGCCTGGTTTCCCAAGGCGGCTGTCTTTAATTCTACATTCCTGAAGCTGTCCATAATCCTGCCTGCCGTCTTTTCCCGTACCTGCTCCAAAATATACAGCTGCTCCATAACTCCCCCGCCCAAAATCACACAGGACGGGTTGAAAATATGTATCACCGTTACCAGGCCATGGACGATCTCATCAATCCATTGGTCGATTATGGCATGCACCTGGCGCTCTTCAAACCTGGCAAAAATTTTTCTTCCGCTTGTCAAACTTCTGTCGTATTTTAATGCTTCCGCCACCAATGCAGTGGTAGAAGCATATTTCTCATAGCAGCCGCTGAATGGCTGGCCTTTTATGCATCTCTCCGGATGAACCACAATTCCGCCGAACTCGCCGGCAGAAAACATGCTTCCGGAATAAATTTTCTTTCTTATTATAATAGCCCCGCCTACTCCGGTGCCGTAAGTAAGACACAAAAAGTCATCATGGCTCCTGCCTGCTCCCCACATGGCCTCCCCCAAAGCCGCTGCGTTTACATCATTCTCCACTGCCGTCGGCACCCCGAATTCCGATACCATGATATCTTTTAACCGGGTTCCGGTATATCCTGGTATATTGTCGTTGGCATACCGGATACACCCTTCCTCTGAGTTCACCTGGCCTGCTGTACTGATTCCTACACTGTCAAAGGGCAAATAAGATTTAAGAATCTCAACGGCCTGGCTCACCACATGACAGGCGCCTGTCTTTGCCTGGGTATCCCGCTCCTTCACCTCCGTCAGCTGCTGACCGTTCCAAAGGCCGGATTTTATGGAAGTTCCTCCGATATCCAAAACCGCTGCTCTCATAGGCCTGCTCCTATCTGCCTATTGCTGCCACAAAGCGCTTGGTAATCTCCAGAGGCCGTGTAATTGCTCCGCCGATTACAGCGGACCAAGCACCTAAATCCAAAATTTTTTTCAGCTGATCCGGAGCCCAAATGCCGCCCTCCGCTATAACAGGTTTCCCACATTCCCGTGAAAGACGTTCAATCAGCTCCAAATCCGGCAAAGCAATGCCTTTTGTATAGTCCGTATATCCTCTCATGGTAGTTCCTACAAAGTCAAAGCCTATCTCCGCAGCATGAATCGCTTCCTCATAACAGGAACAGTCAGCCATAAACAGCTGATCCGGATATTTTCTCCGGGCTTCCCCAAAAAACTCATCCAGGCTTTTACCGTCAGGTCTCGGCCTGCGGTCCGAATCTGTAGCATCTGTAGCAATAATAGAAACTCCGCATTCTACCAGAGCGTCTATCTCCTTCATAGTAGGAGATATATAAACATCACAATCGCCATAATTCTGCTTTATAATACCAATAATCGGAAGATTTACGTTTTTCTTAATCTCTGTAATATCTGCCACCGTATTAGCCCGGATTCCTACTGCTCCTCCCAGTGAAGCCGCATATGCCATCCTGGACATAATATAAGAACTGTGCAGTGGCTCACTTTCCAAAGCCTGACAAGAAACAATCAGCCCGCCTTTGATCTGTTCCATAATTTTCTGGTTTTCCTGGTTCATGTTATACCCTCCTTCAATTGGCCCTTTAACGTGTTAAATATCTATACTTTACTATAACATGCCAAAAAAACTTTTTCAATAGTTCTTTTTAGATAAAAAAATCTTCTATTTTCTTGATTTCTTTTCTAATCAGTGTTATGATTTCTTTATCAATAAACTTTTATTTTTGAAAGGATAGGTACTTCTATGTCAAAGTACAGCACAGACAAATTTCGTCACATAACCGTTGCCCTTAACACTCCCTTCAAAAAAGATGGTTCTGTAGATGTGGAGGCAGTAAAAGCCGTGTCCCGCTACTTCTGCAAAAAGGGAGTAAAGCAGATGTATGTATGCGGCAGCACCGGCGAAGGCTTCCTTTTAGATACCGAAGAGCGAATGCTGGTATCGGAAACCGTAGTAAATGAAGTGGGAGATGATATGAATATCATCGTTCATGTAGGTTGCGCAGATACAAGGCATTCCTGTCTGTTGGCAGCGCATGCGGAAAAAATCGGTGCTGCGGCCACTTCTGCGGTTCCCTGTGTTTACTACCGCCCCAGTGAAGAAAGCGTATACCGCCATTGGACTGAAATTACGCAGGCCGCCGACCTTCCCTTTTTCATCTATAATATTCCGCAGCTGACAGGATTTAACTTATCCATGAACCTGTTTAACCGGATGCTTGAAAATGAACGGGTAGCAGGGGTGAAATGTTCCTCTGATCCTGCCCAGGATATACTCCGGTTTAAAAACGCAGGCGGCAAAGACTTTTTGGTATTCAACGGACCTGACGAACAATTTGTTGCCGGAAGGCTTATGGGGGCTGACGCCGGAATCGGCGGTACCTATGGGGCTATGCCGGAATTATACTTAAAGATGGATGAGCTGATTAACAAGGGCCAGTGGGACAAAGCTGCCCGGATTCAGGCCATTGTCACTCCTCTCATATACCGCCTCTGCTCCTTTGCTTCCATGCATGGCGCAGTAAAGGGAATTATCTCCTTGGATGGATGTCCCATGGGAGACCCCAGACTTCCGTTCCTTCCTGTTGCCTTAGATGATCCAGATCTGATTAGGCTTTATAAAGATATCAAGCAGGCCATTGAAGATACAAAAAATCTATAAGCAGGTAACGTTCAGGGCAGGCCTGAACCGTTAACACAAGTAAACATTTCAAGGGGGATTTTCATGAAAAAACATATTTTATGTTATGGCGACTCCAACACTCACGGCTATTGTGCGGAAACCGGCGGACGTTTCGACGAAGATGAGCGCTGGACATGCCTTCTCCAAACATACCTTGGAGACGGCTTTCTTGTACTGGAAGAGGGGCTGTCAGGCCGTACCACCTGCTTTGACGATCCCATCCATGAGGGGCTGTCAGGCCTGGATTACTTATATCCGTGCCTTATGACCCACGAACCTGTGGATCTTCTGATTATTATGCTTGGCACCAATGATACCAAAGAGCGGTTCGGTGTCTCCCCTGCCTGCATCGCCCTGGGGCTTAAACGCCTTATTGCCAAGGCCCAGTCAACCGACTGCTGGCAGAATCAAAAGCCTAATATTCTGGTGGTCACTCCTCAAAACATCGGAAAACAGTATATGGAAACGGACGTTGCCTTTACCATGGGAAAAGGCTGTGCTGAAAAGTCAGAAGGCCTGGCTAAAGAATTCAGGCTTATCGCCAATGCCATGGGGTGCCACTTTCTGGATGCCAATGAACTGCTTTCCGTCGGTCCCAATAAAGTAGACTTTATGCATCTGACCGAATCCGGACATGGACAGTTGGCTGCAGGTCTGGCCAACTATATTCTGGGAATCATATGAGATACAAAATCCATACAAAACTGCTGTCCCCCAAGGAAGCCTCCCCGCTGTATTCAGCGGGGCATTTTATTTATACTTAAGGGGAAAGTCTTCGTTTTCCCCCTTCTCTTCCGTAATTTCTATTGTCTGTAAGGCAGTACTAACTCTTCCATCCATACACTTCCTTTCAATTCAAAGATTTATAAAGGCTAATGGGGATATTTTACCATGAATGGAGAAGGAAAAAAAGAGAAACCGTCAAATAAAATTACAAAAGTCCCGGGAGCATCTGCTCCCAGGACCAACCTGCATAATTATAATTACTCAACAATAGAAACAACTCTGCCGGAACCAACTGTTCTGCCGCCCTCGCGGATAGCGAAACGAAGTCCCTGCTCCATAGCTACCGGATGGATCAGCTCAACGCTCATCTCTACGTTGTCACCAGGCATACACATCTCTGTACCCTGCGGCAGCTCGCACACGCCGGTAACGTCTGTTGTTCTGAAGTAGAACTGTGGACGATAGTTATTGAAGAAAGGAGTATGACGGCCACCCTCGTCCTTGGTCAGAACGTAAACCTGAGCGGTAAACTTGTGATGGCACTTTACAGAGCCCGGCTTGCACAGACACTGGCCTCTCTCAATGTCAGTTCTCTGAACGCCGCGAAGCAGAGCGCCAATGTTATCACCAGCCTGAGCCTCATCAAGCATCTTACGGAACATCTCGATACCAGTAACAACAGTCTTGCGGGTCTCCTCGGAAATACCAACAATCTCAACTTCCTCATTCAGATGCAAAGTACCGCGCTCTACTCTACCGGTAGCAACCGTGCCGCGGCCGGTAATGGTAAATACATCCTCTACAGGCATCAGGAACGGCTTGTCTGTCTCACGCTGCGGATCTGGAACCCACTTGTCAACAGCATCCATCAGCTCAATGATCTTATCGCCCCACTCGCTGCTGGGATCTTCCAAAGCCTTCAGAGCAGAACCCTGAATAATCGGTGTGTCGTCACCCGGGAACTCATACTCATTCAGAAGCTCGCGGATCTCCATATCTACCAGCTCAAGAAGCTCCGGATCATCAACCATATCGCACTTGTTCATGAACACTACGATATAAGGAACGCCTACCTGACGGGACAGAAGGATATGTTCTCTTGTCTGAGCCATAACGCCGTCAGTAGCAGCAACAACCAGAATAGCGCCATCCATCTGAGCAGCACCAGTGATCATGTTCTTTACATAGTCAGCATGGCCTGGGCAATCAACGTGCGCATAGTGTCTGTTATCAGTTTCATACTCAACATGAGCAGTAGAGATGGTAATACCACGCTCTCTCTCTTCCGGAGCCTTGTCAATGTTCTCAAAAGCTACAGCCTCACCAGTACCCTTTCTCTCATGAAGAGTCTTGGTGATAGCAGCGGTCAAAGTAGTTTTACCATGGTCAACATGGCCGATGGTACCAATGTTACAATGCGGTTTGTTTCTCTCAAACTTTTGTTTTGCCATTTTATAACGTCCTCCTTAATCAGCCCTTACGGCTATTCATTTGCGGCTGGCGCCGCAAAAGCGCCAGGCCTTTCATTTTATAATAGGCTAGTCTATATTATATGCTATTTAGCTGCTTTTTTCAAGCCTATAATCATTATTTGCCTTTTCTTTCGGCAATAACTTTCTCCTGTACGGACTTAGGCACCGGCTCGTACTTTTCAAAGAACATGGAATAGTTTCCGCGTCCCTGCGTCCTGGAACGCAAATCCGTAGAATAACCGAACATCTCTGACAGCGGAACATAAGCCTTCACCATCTTGCCGCCTCCGATGTCCTCCATACCCTCGATACGGCCGCGGCGTGAATTAATATCGCCAATGACGTCGCCCATGTAATCCTCAGGCATGGTTACTTCCACCTTCATAATGGGTTCCAAAAGAATGGCTCCTGCTTTCTGCATGGCATCCTTAAATGCCAGAGAGCCTGCAATCTTAAATGCCATTTCGTTGGAGTCAACCTCATGGTAGGAACCGTCATATACATTTGCACTGATGCCCAGTACCGGGAATCCGCCCAGGATGCCGGACTTGGCCGCTTCCTCAATACCTGCGCCTACGGCAGGAATATACTCCTTGGGAATAGCGCCGCCTACTACGCTGGATTCAAACTTAAATGTCTGCTCCGCATTGGCATCCATAGGTTCAAAGTGTACCTTACAGTGTCCGTACTGGCCGCGTCCGCCGGACTGCTTGGCGTACTTGCTGTCCACATCCACTGCTTTGGTAATAGTTTCCTTGTATGCAACCTGAGGCGCTCCTACGTTTGCTTCCACATGGAACTCTCTCAGAAGGCGGTCTACGATAATTTCCAGGTGAAGCTCGCCCATACCGGAAATAATGGTCTGGCCGGTTTCCTGATTAGTCTTTGCACGGAATGTAGGATCTTCTTCCGCAAGCTTTGCCAGAGCCTCACCCATTTTGCCCTGGCCGGCTTTGGTCTTAGGCTCAATGGCAATATCAATAACAGGTTCCGGAAACTCCATGGATTCCAGAATAACCGGATGCTGTTCATCACAGATGGTATCACCGGTAGTCGTCAGCTTAAAGCCTACGGCTGCTGCAATGTCACCGGAATAAACTTTATCCAGTTCCTGCCTCTTATTGGCATGCATCTGCAGGATACGGCCTACACGCTCTTTCTTTCCTTTTGTGGCATTCAGTACATAAGAACCGGAATTCATAGTACCAGAATACACACGGAAGAATGCCAGCTTGCCAACAAACGGGTCTGTCATAATCTTAAATGCCAGTGCAGAGAAGGGTTCTTCATCAGAAGAATGTCTCTCGATCTCATTGCCGTCCATATCAACACCCTTAATAGCCGGGATGTCAGTCGGAGCCGGCATATATTCCAAAACTGCATCAAGCAGTTTCTGAACGCCCCTGTTCCTGTAAGCGGAACCGCAGCATACCGGAATGGCAGTGCACTCGCAGGTAGCTTTCCTTAAAGCGGCTTTCAATGCTTCAACGGATGGCTCCTCGCCTTCCAGATATTCCATCATCAGATCGTCATCCAATTCGCAGATCTTCTCAACAAGTTCACTGCGGTACAGTTCTGCATCATCTTTCATGTCATCCGGAACATCGGTGATGGAAACATTTTCGCCCTTATCATCATTATAGATGTAAGCTTTCATTTCAAACAGGTCAATGATTCCCTTGAATTCATCTTCCTTGCCAATAGGCAGCTGCAGGCAGATGGCATTTTTGCCCAGTCTTGTTTTGATCTGCTCTACTGCTCCGTAAAAATCCGCACCCATAATGTCCATCTTGTTAATGAATGCCATACGGGGTACGTTATAAGTGTCAGCCTGGCGCCATACATTCTCGGACTGAGGCTCTACACCGCCTTTTGCACAGAAAACGCCTACTGCACCATCCAGTACACGAAGGGAACGCTCAACCTCTACAGTAAAGTCAACGTGGCCTGGAGTATCAATGATGTTAATCCTGTGCTCCAATGCCCCTGCTTTCGGCTTGCAGTTTTCCTGCAGAGTCCAGTGACAGGTAGTCGCAGCAGAGGTAATCGTGATTCCTCTCTCCTGCTCCTGTTCCATCCAGTCCATGGTGGCAGTACCCTCATGCGTATCGCCGATTTTATAATTTACACCAGTATAGTACAGGATACGCTCGGTCAATGTGGTCTTACCCGCATCGATATGGGCCATGATTCCAATATTCCTGGTCCGATCCAACGGATATTCTCTTTCAGCCAATTGTAGTTCCTCCTAATTAGAATCTGTAATGAGCAAACGCCTTATTAGCCTCTGCCATCTTGTGCATGTCTTCTTTCCTCTTTACAGAAGCTCCGGTATTATTGGCTGCATCCATAATCTCGTTGGCCAGTCTTTCCTTCTGAGTCTTCTCACCCCTCTTGCGGGAAAACATGGTCAGCCAGCGAAGAGCCAATGCCTGCCTTCTCTCCAGTTTTACCTCGATGGGTACCTGATAGGTAGCACCGCCGATACGTTTCGCCTTTACTTCCAGTACAGGCATAATATTGTTCATTGCTTCCTCAAACACTTCCACGGCGTCCTTGCCGGTCTTTTCTGCAACACGTTCAAAAGCGCCGTAAACAATCTTCTGGGCAATTCCCTTCTTGCCATCCAACATAATGTTGTTGATCAGCTTGGTTACAACTTTATTGTTGTAGATCGGATCTGCCAATACGTCTCTTTTCTGAGTATGTCCTTTACGTGGCACGTTACTTCCCTCCTTAACATCTTCGCAGTTTTTCTGCTGACAGCATGACGCTGTATGCTCATAGCCGTCTTCCTGCGAACATTAATTCACCGGTACTCACATGTTTCCATAAAATGTGTCCGTGCCTGGTATTGTTCTATGTCCTGCAACCCTCAGGCCAATATCACGAATCAATCCTGCACCGATATACATTTTACTACCGTTTGTGGTACATCTTAACTTACAAACGCTTATTTCTTATCTTTCGGTCTCTTAGCGCCGTACTTGGAGCGAGCCTGCTTCCTGTTGGCAACACCTGCTGTATCCAATGTACCTCTTACAATATGGTATCTGGTACCTGGCAGGTCTTTTACTCTGCCTCCGCGGATGAGAACAACGCTGTGCTCCTGAAGGTTATGTCCCTCACCAGGAATATAGCTTGTTACCTCGATTCCGTTAGACAAACGTACTCTGGCAATCTTTCTAAGCGCAGAGTTGGGCTTCTTAGGTGTAGCAGTCTTTACAGCAGTACATACGCCTCTCTTCTGAGGAGAAGAGGTGTTGGTTGAGCGCTTCTGCAGAGAGTTGTAACCTTTCTGAAGAGCTGGTGCCGTAGACTTCTTTACAGATGTCTGTCTTCCCTTTCTAACTAACTGGTTAAATGTTGGCATTCTTTTCACCTCCTGTGATATGGGTCGGGTTGCGTTCTAAACTTATTTTGCGTACCAAAACACTGCATGTTTCCGCACGCCTAATCATTATAACAAATAATTAGCAGTTGTCAAGGAAAAATAATGAAAAAATTTCCCTCAAAAGCTGCCAGAACCGTTACATCCGTCTTTGGAAGCGCAATGGCAGCAGCCATTGCTGCAGCTGCAGCCACAGCCGCTGCCCCCCTTTCTATAATCCTTTACTTTCTTCAAAATAACTGCCGCCATAGTAGTTCCGATTATCGCCACGATTGCTATATCCGCCATATCAATACTCCTTTCCGGAATCTGCTGTTTTCCAATCTAATAGGTTTCTGGTTCATTATACTTTTCAGTCACTAATATGTCAATATTTTGATAATGGTTTTCATTTTCTTTCTTTTACACAGCCAGATTGGAACATTAAACTCTGCAGGATAAATAAAAACCGGCTATTGCCTAACCCAAAAATGCTCTCAAGGCCTTTGAGCCTTAAGAGCATTTCTCAACTCCACGTAACTGATTTTGTCTTCTCACCTAAGAGCAAAGGCTTCCCTGCACCGGCTAAATCTCTTCGCTTCCGTCATCCAGCTCCAGCACTTCCTCTGCCTCCACAATCTCTTCCTCCTGAGGCAGCACTATGGTATCGTCTTCCTCATCATCCTCAAACACAATCTCATCTTCCATGGAAATATCACTGTCCAATTTCACAGAACGATATCTCTTCATTCCTGTACCAGCCGGGATCAACTTACCAATAAGCACGTTCTCTTTCAATCCGATTAAATGGTCTACTTTTCCATTAATGGCTGCTTCTGTCAGTACCTTGGTAGTCTCCTGGAAGGAGGCGGCGGACAAGAATGAATCCGTAGCCAAAGATGCTTTGGTAATGCCCAGCATAACCTGCTTTCCCTCAGCCGGCATTTTTCCTTCAGCCAGCAGCTTTTCATTCATGTCATTGTAATCCAGCACATTCATGGATACGCCGGGAAGCACATCACTATCACCGCTTTCCTCGACTTTTACCTTTTTAAGCATCTGACGGACAATCACCTCGATGTGCTTATCATTAATCTCAACGCCCTGAAGCCGGTAAACCCTCTGTACTTCCTGAATCATATAGTCCTGAACTGCACGAACACCCTTAATCTTCAGGATATCATGGGGATTTACGCTTCCTTCGGTCAGTTCGTCGCCTGCCTCCAATACCTGGCCATCCTGTACTTTAATCCGGGAACCATAAGGAATCAGGTAAGTCTTGGAATTGCCGTTTCCTGTATCGGTTACCATGATCTCTCTCTTTTTCTTGGTATCCTTTATGGTTACCGTGCCGCCGAATTCCGTAATAATGGCAAGGCCCTTAGGTTTACGGGCCTCAAACAGCTCTTCCACACGGGGAAGACCTTGAGTAATATCACCTCCGGCAACGCCTCCGGTATGGAATGTACGCATGGTAAGCTGTGTTCCCGGCTCACCGATAGACTGGGCTGCAATAATACCTACTGCCTCGCCTACCTGAACCGCCTGACCAGTAGCCATATTGGAGCCATAGCACTTTGCACATACCCCGATATGGGATTTGCAGCTTAAAACGGTACGGATCTTAACGCTTTCTCTTCCCAGCTTCCGAAGCACTTCAATAACGGCTTTTGCCCGCTTGGGCGTACACATATGATTGGCCTTTACCACTACTTCTTTGGTATCCGGATCAATAATCGTCTCAGCAATGTATCTGCCTGTCAGCCTCTCTTCCAGACTCTCAATACTTTCCTGGCCATCCATGAAAGCCTTAATCTCCATATAAGGAATATCCTTGCCCTCACAGCAGTCCACCTCACGGATAATCACGTCCTGAGACACATCTACCAGACGTCTGGTCAGATAACCGGAATCGGCTGTACGCAGAGCCGTATCTGACAGACCCTTTCTGGCGCCGTGGGCAGAGATAAAATATTCCAGTACATCCAGCCCCTCACGGAAATTTGACTTAATCGGAAGTTCAATGGTATGGCCGGTAGTGTCTGCCATCAGTCCGCGCATGCCTGCCAGCTGCTTAATCTGCTTATCGGAACCGCGGGCTCCTGAGTCGGCCATCATAAAGATATTGTTGTATTTATCAAGGCCTGTTAAAAGGTCATGGGTCAATTGGTCATCAGTGGTCTTCCATGTTTCGATTACTTCTTTATAACGCTCTTCCTCCGTTATGAGGCCTCTTCGGAAGTTCTTAGCGATTCTGTCTACTGTAGCCTGGGCATCTGCGATGAGCTGAGGCTTGCTGGGCGGAACCGTCATATCGGAAATGGATACAGTCATGGCAGCCCTTGTAGAGTACTTATAGCCAATAGATTTAATGTCGTCCAGAGTTACTGCCGTCTGGGTGGCACCGTGAACATTAATAACCTTTTCCAGAATCTGCTTACACTGCTTCTTTCCAACATGGAAGTCAACTTCCAAAAGCAGCTCATTGCCTGGAATGCTTCTGTCCACAAAGCCCAAATCCTGTGGGATAATCTCGTTGAAAATAAAGCGGCCAACTGTCGACTGGATAATGCCGCTCTTCACAGTGCCATCCGTCATCTTCTTTTTCACTCTTACGTTCACTCTGGAATGCAGGGTTACCGCTCCGTTTTCATAGGCAAGGATTGCCTCATTAGGATTCTTAAAGCACATGCCCTCTCCCTTAGCTCCCGGCCTTTCCTGGGTCAGATAATAGATGCCTAGAACCATATCCTGAGAGGGAACCGCCACCGGTCCGCCGTCTGACGGCTTCAGCAGATTGTTGGGAGACAACAGCAGGAAACGGCACTCCGCCTGGGCCTCTACGGAAAGCGGAAGGTGAACCGCCATCTGATCTCCATCAAAGTCAGCATTAAAGGCAGTACATACCAGCGGATGGAGTTTAATAGCCTTGCCTTCTACCAGAATCGGCTCAAATGCCTGGATTCCCAGACGGTGAAGCGTAGGAGCACGGTTCAGCATAACCGGATGCTCTTTAATAACATCCTCCAATACATCCCAAACCTCAACCTGAAGACGTTCTACCATCTTCTTGGCATTCTTAATGTTGTGGGCTGTCCCGTTAGCCACCAATTCTTTCATAACAAATGGCTTGAAAAGCTCTATAGCCATCTCTTTAGGAAGCCCGCACTGGTAAATCTTAAGCTCCGGCCCAACTACAATAACAGAACGGCCGGAATAATCCACACGTTTTCCCAGAAGATTCTGTCGGAAACGTCCTTGTTTTCCCTTCAGCATATCTGACAGCGACTTCAAAGCACGGTTTCCGGGCCCTGTAACAGGTCTTCCCCTTCTTCCGTTATCAATAAGGGCATCAACCGCTTCCTGAAGCATACGTTTCTCGTTGCGGACAATAATATCCGGGGCTCCTAATTCCAGAAGCCTTGCCAAACGGTTGTTTCGGTTAATGATCCTTCTATATAAATCGTTTAGATCAGAAGTGGCAAAACGGCCGCCGTCCAGCTGCACCATGGGACGGATATCTGGTGGAATCACAGGGATCACGGTCATGATCATCCATTCCGGCCTGTTTCCAGAGTTTCGGAACGCATCTACTACTTCCAGCCTTTTGATAATTCTCGCCCGTTTTTGGCCGGTTGCGTCTCTTAGACCTTTCCGCAGCTCTTCAGAATCCTTTTCAAGGTCAATAGCCTCAAGGAGTTCTTTTATGGCTTCAGCGCCCATTCCCACACGGAATGCGCCGTAACCGTATTTATCCACTTCTTCTCTGTATTCTTTCTCAGACAAAACCTGTTTATATTGAAGTGATGTAGTTCCGGGGTCTAAAACAATATAGGAAGCAAAATACAGCACTTTCTCCAAAACCCTGGGAGAAATATCCAGGATTAAGCCCATACGGCTTGGAATCCCTTTAAAATACCAGATATGGGATACCGGGGCCGCCAAAGCGATATGTCCGGTACGTTCCCTGCGGACGCTGGACTTGGTAACCTCCACGCCGCATCTGTCACAGATGACGCCTTTGTACCTAATCTTTTTGTACTTGCCGCAATGGCATTCCCAGTCCTTGCTGGGACCAAAGATTCTCTCACAGTAAAGGCCGTCTTTCTCCGGTTTCAAAGTTCTGTAGTTAATGGTTTCCGGCTTCTTTACTTCGCCGTGAGACCACTCCAGGATCTTCTCCGGAGAAGCCAGACCAATCTTGATTGCATCAAATGTCAACGGTTCATAAGTTTCATTCGTCTCTGGCATGATGGATACTCCCTTCTATTATTCTTCATAGGAAGATTCGAAGTCCTCGAACATCTCCTCAGCGATGCGGTCTCCCTCATCATCGTCATCTTCCGCCTCTGCGTCTACGTCCACCAGTTCACCGTCCTTAAATTCCTGCTCCTGATAGCCATAGCTGCCAAACGACTCTTCCTGCTCATAACGCCTCTCGCCCTCAATAATGGAACGCAGGTCTGTATCTCCGTAATCAATATTTTCCGTCAGCTCTACTTCCGTATTGTCATCCCGAAGTACTCTCACATCCAGTCCCAAAGACTGAAGTTCCTTCAAAAGCACTTTAAAGGACTCCGGAATACCTGGCTCCGGAATATTTTCCCCTTTAATAATGGCCTCATAGGTTTTTACACGTCCCGTTACATCATCTGACTTCACTGTCAGAATCTCCTGCAGCGTATAAGAAGCCCCATAAGCTTCCAGGGCCCAAACCTCCATTTCACCAAAACGCTGTCCGCCGAATTGCGCCTTGCCGCCTAAAGGCTGCTGGGTAACCAATGCATATGGTCCCGTAGAGCGAGCATGAATCTTATCATCTACCAGATGGTGAAGTTTCAGATAATGCATGTGTCCGATGGTTACCGGACTGTCAAAAAATTCTCCGGTTCTGCCGTCGCGAAGCCTTACCTTGCCGTCACGGCTCAAAGGAACCCCTTTCCAAAGCTCTCTGTGATCCAGATGATCGCCCAGATACTCCATAACTTCCGGCTTTAACGTTTCTTTATATTTCTCCTGGAATTCTTCCCAGGAAGAATTCACATAATCATTGGCCACATCCAGCGTGTCCATAATATCAATCTCATTGGCCCCGTCAAATACAGGCGTTGCAATGTTAAATCCAAGAGCCTTTGCTGCCAGACTCAAGTGAATCTCCAGCACCTGCCCGATATTCATACGGGAAGGCACGCCTAAGGGATTCAGCACAATATCCAGAGGGCGCCCATTTGGCAGAAACGGCATGTCTTCCACTGGAAGCACTCTGGAAACAACACCCTTGTTTCCGTGACGGCCTGCCATCTTGTCGCCTACGGAAATCTTTCTCTTCTGGGCAATGTAGATGCGGACAGTCTCATTCACACCCGGAGACAGCTCGTCACCATTCTCTCTGACGAATACCTTGGCATCCACAATAATGCCGTAAGCCCCGTGAGGAACTTTCAGCGAAGTATCCCTTACTTCTCTGGCCTTTTCGCCGAAAATAGCGCGGAGCAGCCTTTCTTCAGCAGTCAGTTCAGTCTCTCCCTTCGGGGTAACCTTGCCGACTAAAATATCTCCCGCACGAACCTCGGCCCCTATACGGATGATTCCCCGCTCATCCAGATCCTTCAAAGCGTCCTCGCCTACGCCAGGAACATCACGGGTAATTTCCTCCGGCCCAAGCTTTGTATCGCGGGCTTCCGCCTCGTATTCCTCAATATGCACAGACGTATAGACATCATCCTGCACCAGCCGCTCGCTCAGCAGAACAGCATCCTCATAGTTGTACCCTTCCCAAGTCATAAAGCCGATAAGAGGATTCTTCCCCAGAGCAATTTCTCCGTTCTGGGTGCTGGGACCATCTGCAATAACCTCGCCTGCCATCACATGATTTCCCTTAAATACAATCGGTTTCTGATTGTAGCAGTTAGACTGGTTGCTTCTCTTAAACTTAGTCAGACGGTACACGTCTTTTCCGCCGTCTAAATCCCTCTTTACAATAATTTCATTGGATGCAGATCTCTCCACTACGCCTGCATGCTTAGCCACCACGCAAACACCGGAATCTACCGCTGCCTTGGCTTCCATTCCGGTCCCCACCGCCGGCGCTTCCGTATTCAGAAGGGGAACTGCCTGGCGCTGCATGTTCGATCCCATAAGGGCACGGTTGGCATCATCGTTCTCCAGGAACGGAATCATGGAGGTAGCTACGGAGAATACCATCTTCGGAGATACGTCCATCAGATCAATATTCTTCTTCTGGAACTCAGAAGTCTCTTCACGGAAACGGCCTGAAACATTATTGCGGACAAAATGCCCGTTTTCATCCAGCGGAGTATTAGCCTGAGCTACCACAAAGTTGTCTTCCTCATCCGCAGTCAGATATACTACTTCATCCGTTACTCTGGGGTTGGCCGGATCTGACTTATCAACGATACGATACGGCGCTTCCACAAAGCCATACTCATTCACTCTGGCATAAGTGGCCAAAGAGTTAATCAGACCGATGTTTGGGCCTTCAGGAGTTTCAATAGGGCACATACGGCCATAATGGGTGTAGTGAACATCACGGACTTCAAATCCGGCGCGCTCTCTGGACAGACCGCCGGGCCCCAGAGCAGACAGACGCCTTTTATGGGTCAGTTCAGCCAGCGGGTTATTCTGATCCATAAACTGGGACAGCTGGGAGCTTCCAAAGAACTCCTTCACCGCTGCCGTCACCGGCTTTATATTAAGCAGAGACTGAGGAGTAAGTCCATCCATATCTGGAGTCGTCATACGCTCCCGCACCACTCTCTCCATACGGGAAAGGCCAATGCGGTACTGATTCTGAAGCAGCTCCCCTACGGCGCGGATTCTTCGGTTGCCCAAATGGTCAATGTCATCCGCCGTACCAATCTGCTCCTCCAAATGCATATTATAATTAATGGATGCAAGAATATCCTCTTTTGTAATATGCTTGGGCACCAGCTCGCTTACGCTTCTGCGGACAGCGGCTTTCAGTTCCGCCTCATCGCCGCCAAATTCTGCCAGGATATTCTGCAGCACAGGATAATATACTAACTCTGTAACTTCCGCTTCTGCCGGATCAAAGTTCACATAGCGGGACAGATCCACCATCATATTGGAAAGGATCTTCTCGTTCCGCTCAACTCCCTGAATCCACACAAAGGGAATCCCGGCGTTCTGAATATCTTCTGCCAGATTTTTGTCCACAGCGGTTCCCGCCTCTGCCAGAATCTCACCTGTGGCCTGATCCACCACGTCTTCTGCCAGAGTGTGGCCGGCAAGGCGGTTTTTAAATGCCAGTTTTTTATTAAATTTGTAACGCCCTACTTTAGCAAGATCATATCTTCTTGGGTCAAAGAACATACTGTCAAGCAGGCTCTTGGCGCTGTCCACCGATAACGGCTCGCCAGGGCGGATCTTTTTATATAATTCCAGAAGACCATCCTCATAATTGTCGGACACATCCTTTGTAAAGCTGGCCAGAAGTTTTGGCTCCTCACCGAACATATCGATAATCTCTGCATTTGTTCCGTATCCAAGGGCGCGGATGAGAACGGTCACCGGTACTTTTCTGGTTCTGTCAACACGGACATAAAAGATGTCATTGGAGTCCGTCTCGTATTCCAGCCATGCACCTCGGTTGGGGATCACCGTGCAGGTATACAACTCCTTGCCAATCTTATCATGTCCAATGCCGTAATAAATACCTGGGGAACGTACTAACTGGCTGACAATGACGCGCTCCGCTCCATTTATAACGAAGGAGCCAGTATCTGTCATAAGCGGAAGGTCGCCCATAAAGATTTCGTGTTCATTGATCTCATCCTTGTCTTTGTTGCAAAGCCTTACCCTCACCTTCAACGGTGCTGCATAGGTAGCATCACGCTCTTTGCATTCTTCAATGGTATACTTGATATCATTTTTACATAGTGTAAAATCAACGAACTCCAAACTCAAGTGGCCTGCGAAATCCGAGATTGGAGAGATGTCCCGAAAGACTTCTTTCAAACCCTCATCAAGGAACCACTGATAGGAGTCTTTCTGAATCTCTATCAGATTTGGCATCTCAAGAACTTCTTTCTGCCTTGAGAAGCTCATTCTAAAGCTTTTCCCTGCTGTTACAGGACGCATTCTGCTTTTCTCCATTAGACGTCTCACCCCTGTTTTCTTTCATTCTGATTTTGGGCATACTGGTGCCATTAATGCACAAGCGGCCCAATAGTGCAATTTCCATCTTATCATAGCGAATTAGGCGTGTCAAGCTTTTTTCCTGGATTTTTGCCGCTTCCTGTTGCCTTTTTTCTCAATCAATGATATACTATACAGTATCTATTCCCAAAAAGACTTATATCGGAGGTATTTCCAGGTGAACACAATTTTAAATGTACTGCTGGTCGTTCTTATTATAGTAGCCGCAGCTTTGGTTATTCTGTATTTTATGGGACGAAAGCTGGAGAAACGCCAGGTAGAACAGCAAGATATGCTGGAGGCTGCCGCACAAACTGTCTCCATGCTGATTATTGACAAGAAAAAGATGAAGATTAAAGATGCCTCTCTTCCCAAGATCGTTTATGAGCAGACCCCCAAGTACCTGCGCTGGGCCAAAGTCCCCATCGTTAAGGCAAAGGTTGGCCCCAGGGTCATGACCCTTCTTGCTGACGAAAAGGTATTTGCCGTTCTTCCTCTGAAAACAGAGGTCAAAGCTGTTGTAAGCGGCATCTACATAACGCAGCTTAAAAGCGTCCGCGGCGGTGCAGTACCCGCTCCCCCCAAGAAGAAAGGATTTTTTTCCAGATTTAAGAAGGACAAGAATAATAAGATATAATCATTATCCCAGCCAGATACGAGGCTGGGATTTTTCTGTGTCCCTTACAGTTCAGTCTGACTGTGTTCCTGCTGGCAGCATATCAGCCTTTCTATCTTCCAAAAAAACAACTGTAACCTTTATGCGGTTATCTGATATATGAATATTGCCATGATATAGGGAATACTCTGCCTCTGCTTCCAGGAAGCGTTCTTCCTCCCGCACCCGAAACTCATGGGTCATAATCTCCAGCAGCAGCCTGCCTGCCGAAGCTCCGTAAAGCGTACAGCATCTCCTTCCTTTTTCAAAATCCATAGCATTCCCGCCGTCTGCCTCTGTCACCGTCATGGAAGTCCCTGTAATCTTAATGCGTTTTGCTATACTTTCCCCGTGGCGCCATATGATGTAATGCTTTCCTTTTCTTATATAGTGATCACCCAGTCCGGCTTCATCAACAGGCTCCTGTTCCCCATCCATACTCCGGATGCCTTTTATGGCAATCCTTACCTTATTGCCCATGATGCCCTCTTTTCTGTATCGTTTTCCTTGTTAATACTCCTCTACATGGATCTTTTTTGTCTCTCTGACTTCGTTGGGCAGAATAGATGTGGCAAATGCCGTAAATTTTTCTGCCAGATCGCTGACATAAAACTGGTATTTTCCCTCTCTGCAGCCTGCCTCTCTTTCACAGGTCAGATTTTTTTCTTTTAAAAGTTCCTTCAGTTCGATTGCTGTCTCATAAGCCGGATTTACCAAAGTCACTTCCTCCCCCATAATACGCCCCAGTGTAGAACGGATCAGCGGATAATGAGTGCATCCCAGAACTAATGTATCAATAAATCTTCCTTTCAGCACTGATAAATACCTGGATGCAATTTCATCTGTAACGGTATCATGGAGAAGTCCCTCTTCCACCAAAGGAACAAATAAAGGGCAGGCTTTTACCGAGACTTCTATATCCGAACGCATCTGTTTCATCACATCCGTATAAATGCCGCTGCTGATGGTGCCCTCCGTTCCGATTACGCCTATCTTCCCATTGCGGGTACTGCAGACTGCCGTCCTGGCCCCTGGACGGATTACCCCTATAATCGGAATATCCAGTTCTCTTTCCACAGTCTCAAGTGCATATGCGCTGGCAGTATTGCAGGCTATCACAATGGCCTTAACCTCTTTTGTCACAAGAAACCTGATAATCTGTCTGGAATAACGGAGAACTGTATCCTGAGATTTGCTTCCGTAAGGCAGTCTTGCCGTATCTCCGAAATAAATAATCCTTTCCTCCGGCATCTGGCGCATAATTTCTCTCGCTACAGTCAATCCGCCGACTCCAGAGTCAAAAACTCCAATGGGGGCATTTCTGTCCATCATGGCTTCCTCCCTGTTGCTTTCCTGATTTTAATAAAGGTACGTTTAATTATAGCATATATGGATACAATTACCAGTAGAAAACAAAAAGGAGTGTTAATAAATCATGAAATACCAGAAAACCCTGCTTATGTCTGCCTCTTGCTTTCTTCTTGCAATTCTGTGCGCCGTTTTATGGGGATACCAGAAAGACGAAAGCATGGCGCAGCGAATTGCCCCAAATATCCTGCGTTTTCATGTGCTGGCTAACTCCAACAGCGGCAAAGATCAGCAGATGAAAAACGAAGTTAAATCATTGATCCTGGAGTCTCTGCACTCCTGTCCCGCATCCTCCAAAGAAGAACTTTCTACCTATATAAATGAACACAAAGAAGAGCTTGAAAATCAGGCCAATCTTTATCTGTCCCAATATGGCTGCGGCTATCATGCCGCCATCAATATAACAAAAGCTTATTTCCCTTCCAAAGCCTATGGTGATCTGGTGCTTCCCTGCGGAACCTATGACACGGTTCAGGTTAGGCTTGGACAGGCACGGGGAAGGAACTGGTGGTGTGTCCTTTACCCCAAACTTTGTTTTATTGATGCCACCCACAGCATCCTTCCTGAAGAATCCAGACAGGAACTAAAATGCCTTTTGTCAGAAGAGGATTATCTGGCGCTGTTTGAAAGGCCGTCACAGATTCACATAAAACTGAAATTGCTTCAGTATTTCGACAGTACTCCATAACCGGATAATGTTATGATAAGCATTGCAGTTATAGCTGCTTACAAAAACACTTTTCAAAAAACAAAGGAGGAAATGAACATGAACTACAATTTAACTGAGCACGAAATGAAGGCAGTCAGGCAGATCGAAGGCTTCCGCCAGTGGCTGGAAGAACACATCCGGGCAGAAAATACTGTTCTCGCTTACACATCTGCAGTCAGACAGTTCTTTTCAATGTATGAGCAGCCGGACTCTGACACGCTGCAGCTGTACAAATGTTTTCTTTTAGAAAATTATAAGCCCCAGACTGTCAACCAACGCATACGGGCCTTAAACTGTTACATGGAATATCAGAACTTGTCTGTGCCGCCTATTGCCATGCTGCGGATGCAGCAAAAGACTTATGTGGAAAATGTTGTCAGCCAGGCTGACTATGAATATCTAAAACGTTGTCTGGTGCGGGACGGCAATCATCTTTACTATTTTCTTATCCGGTTTATGGCTGCCACAGGCGTACGGGTCAGCGAGCTGGTGCAGATCCGGACAGAAAATGTGGAAGCAGGCTGGTTAAACCTCTATTCCAAGGGAAATAAAAGCCGCCGTGTTTACATACCAAAATCTCTTCAAAATGATACGCTTGGCTGGATAGCCCGTGAAGAGCACCCTCCTGGCCTTCTGTTTCTCAACCGTTTCGGAGACCCTGTAACCCCTGCTGCCATCCGGGGACAGCTCCGCAAATTCTCATTTCTTTATGGTTTAAACCCTGCAGTGCTCCATCCTCATTCATTCCGCCACCGTTTTGCCAAAAATTTCATTGAGGCCTGTGGTGACATTTCATTCCTGTCAGATCTTTTAGGACATCAAAGCATAGAAACCACCCGCATTTACCTTCACCGAAGCCGTGCAGAGCAGCAAATTATTGTCAATCAGGTTGTTAACTGGTAAGGGGGAAGATTTCTATGAAACTATCTGCGGATTTCGAGGAATTTCGGTCTTATCTCCAGGAACATAAATTGTCTGACAACACGATTACTTCCTATATGGGAAGTGTACGCCTGTATGGAAGCCTGTATACCTCTGTTACCACTGCTTCAGCAAAGAAATACAGAGCATTTCTCATAAAAAATTATAAACCAGCCACTGTCAACCAGCGTATCTGCGGCTTTAATCACTTCCTGGATTATGCTGGAAAGCCCCAGTATAAGCTTCCGTCTGTCCGGCTGCAGAAACCCTCTTATCTTGATGCTGTTATTTCCAATAAAGATTACCTGTTGCTGAAACGCAGGCTAAGAAAAAACGGACCCGAATTATGGTTTTATGTAGTCTGGTTTCTGGGGGCAACAGGGGCAAGGGTCAGCGAGCTGTTAAAATTTAAGGTAGAGCATTTGTCTTCTGGTTATATGGATATGTATACCAAAGGAGGAAAAATGAGAAGAATTTATATTCCGGACACTTTATGCAGCGAAGCTTCTGCCTGGTGCCACCGCAGGGGGACTCCCAGCGGATATCTGTTCGTCAACCGCCGCGGAGAGCCAATGACGCCGCGAGGAGTCAATTATCAGCTGAAGCATTTTGCCAGATTGTACAAAATCAATCCTGATACTGTCTATCCTCATTCATTCCGCCATCGGTTTGCCATTAATTTTCTCCAGAGATTTAATGATCTGGCTTTGCTTGCGGATCTGCTTGGACACAATAACGTGGAAACCACTCGTATCTATCTGACCCGTTCCACGATCGAACAGCAAAAAATGATCGACAAAATAGTAACATGGTAGAATAATACCTGCAATCGTAAAACAGGCTGCCGCCTTAGCAACATATTCTAAGTGCGTCAGCCTGTTTTATCAGTCTATCAGTCTCAGCCTCCGTTAGACTGGCCCTCCAGTCCCTGTATGATCCAGCCATAATTTTCTATGGCCTGGGTTAAGCTTAAAGCTGCCGTCCTGGCGGCTGCCTTCTGCTGAAGATATGCCATTTTCAGCTGGAGATATTCTAACCGGCCCAGCATGCCCATCTGATATTTCAGCTCATTTCCGTTCATGGTAATCTGCGCTCCCTGAAATGCAGTATTCGCAGCTTCATAAGCAGTTCTGCTTTCCAATACAGTCTGATAAGATAATTCCAAGTCAGCCTTTACTTTTGCCTCTGTATCATCCATCAGCCGGAATTTTGCCGCTTTGTTGGCATCTCCTTTTGCCGATATCCCCCGCTGTTCAATCAATGTATAATTATTTCCAATGGCCTTTGCCAGATCGTTTTCCGGGTTCATCGCTTCAATTTTGGCAAAATCCGGCTCCGGGATCTCTCCCAGCTGAACATCTGCATCATAATTCCAGCCAGTCATAATGCACATCTGCTGCCGAAGGCTTGTCATCTGGTCATCCAGTGCCTGAAGCTGTCCTCTGGCTGCCTGAAGGCTCTTTTCAGCTGCCTGTACGTCCGTATCAGTGGCCATCCCCAAGCTCCGCTGCGTGACGGTTGATTCATATGCAGCCTGTGACAGCGCCACCGCCGTATCCAGTATCTCCCTGGAAGCCATAGCCTGATAGTATCCGTTCATCATCTGCTGAATGCCGGAAGTAGTCATCTTTTTTACCATGCTCAATTGGTGCCGGGTATTGTTATGTACGGAAGCAATCGCCTTGTCAAACTTCTCAGCTGCCCTGCGGTATTCTTTTGCGGCCTCCTGCATCACCTTATACATAACCGGATCAAGATCTTTTATATCCTTTGCATCAGATGTCATCTCTTCGGCGGATTTCCTCAATTCTCCGGCAGCCTCCTCAAGGGGCTTTGCATTGATTCCTATCTGTTCCACAATCTGCCGATAGGTGGGATTGTAATATTCCACCAGATCCCCTATCTCGCCATATTCCAGCACATTATCCTGAAGCCTTTCCCAGACCGCCTCATCCATTTGCTCCGGTTTCTCTGCCGCTGCATCGGCATAAAAAGGCATACTAAAAGCTAATGCCCCTGTCAGCCCCAGGGCTGCTGCCCATTTACAGGATCTCATTATCTCACTCCTTTTATAATCCAGTCATAATTCTCCATAGCCTGAAATAGTTCCAGATTCTTTACCTGCCTATCCATCTGCGCCGCAACCAGCGCCGTCTCAGCCTGGAGATATTCCATGGCGCTAATAGTACCCAGCTGGTGTTTAATATTGGCGGCATTCCAGTTCTTGGTTTCTACTTCCTCATTTAAAATTGCCTCTTCATAATTGCTCTTAGCCTGTATTACCTTTTGGTAACCGTCACTGACTGCCGCAGCAATCTTCTGCTTATCCTCATCTACGGTTTTCTTATAAATATTTCTGTTTGCATCTGTGAGGGAGTTGTTCATTTTCCGCTGATCAAGCTGCAAAGTATAGTCTGCTGCCAAAGCCTTCTGAGTGTCCTCTTCCACATTCATTGCAGTAATTCTATCCATATTTACAATGGGCATTGGCCGTATCTCAGGAGTATCTCCCTGCTTCCACCCCAACATAATAATCAGGTTCTGCCTTGTATCCTCAATCTGGCTTTTCATGGCAATAATCTGGGCATCTGCGCTCTGCACGCTTTGCTGAGCATTCAGAACATCTGCCTGGGTTGCCATTCCCTGGCTTTTCCGCCCCTGGACAGAGGTTACCGAAGCCTCCAGCAGAGCCCTGTTTTTTTCCAGGGCAGTCAGCTGATACTGCAGCCGATAGTAAGTGTTCATAGCAGCCTGAGCCTGCTTTGCAATCCCCTTCTCTGTCTGTTTATATCCAATCATAGACGCAGTCCGATCGCCTTCCAGCACGTTGTTCTCCGCAGCCTGCTCTGCCTGGCCGGCTGCTACAAGAAGAGATGGGTCGGATGTGTACTCATATGCGGTTAATGCATTGTCAGCTGCTTCCAGATAGTCGGCAGCCACCTCCCGTCTGTCTCTGGCATTCTCTCTGCTGTATGCCAGGGCATTGTTAAGGACTGTAGTATTATATTCATAAACCAAATCCTCTATTTCCTCATACTCCAGCACATTATCCCGAAGCCTTTCCCATTCTTCCGCAGTCTTTCCAAACTCCGGAGTCCTGGCTACTGCATTTACAGGCATACCTACACTTAAAGATGCTGCCACTCCTAACACAATCGGCACTTTCAACTTGTTCCGTATCATAACTTTCCTCCTGCTAATCTTCTAAAACAGCCTGCTTCTTTTTTCTGCCGCTCATAACTGAATAATAAGCCGGCAGCATCAGCAGCGCCAAAACTGTGGAAGCCACCAGGCCTCCTACATCTACCAGGGCAAGACCCTGCATCATCTCCCCTGCGTCCCCGAAAGCCATACACATAGGAATCATGGCTACAATGGTGGTTAAAGTTGTCATAAGAATAGGCCTTAGTCGGGTAGCTCCCGCTTCCACAAGGGCCGTGGGCAGATCCATATTGCTCCGGTACTGATTCACCGTATCCACATATAGAATCCCGTTATTAACCACTGTACCAACCAACATCAAAAAACCGAGCATGGACGGCATGCTGATACTCACATCCGTAAGGAATAAAAGTCCAAAGGAACCTATGAGGGAAAATGGAATGGTTGTCATAACCATTACCGAAAACTTTACTGATTCAAACTGGGCTGCCATTACCACGAATACCAGGAAGGCAGCAATCAGCACCGCTTCAAGCAAGGCCCCAAGCTCTTCAAACATGCTCTCATCCATGGCATTCTGTGCTATGGAGATATCCGCTTTCAGGGCAGGGGTCACCACTTCATTCATCAGCTTTTTCTCTATTTCCTCTACTGCTTTGCGGTCCTCTGTATTCACCAGTTCCGTATAATCGCCGGTAACTGTTACTTGATACTGTTTGTCAGATCTGGTAATGTTCAGAGGGCTGTCCTGGAAAGACACCTCCCCAATATCCGTTAATGCTACGGAAGCGCCTGTTGCTGTGGGAATGACGATTCCTTTTATCTGATCCAGTGTCTCATACTCGTTCTTAGGATATTCTACCATAACACTGATTTCATTTCCATCTACATCTAAAGTAGTCGCCTCATCTCCGCTGAGCATTGTATTAATCAGGCCTGCCACCTGAACCGGGGACATTCCCTCTGCTGAAGCTTTAATGGGATCAATATTAATCTTAACAACCGGAGCCGCATTTTCCAGCGTGGAATGCACTCTGGTTACTTCCGGCCTGTCTGTAAGGCCTGCCACAATCTTATCAGAAGCTTCTTTTAGGCTGTCATACTGGGTGCTTTCCAAAATCACCTCAAAGCCGCTTCCTACAGCCATGGAGGAACTCATCATGCTGCTGGCTTCCAAAGTAATGTCACAGTCTGCCACTTTTGCCAGCACCGGCCTCCACTGTCGGATAACTTCGTCTGTTTCAAGCGGGCAGTCCTCCTTCAGGTATGCGGTTAAAGTTGCTGCCGAACCGCCGCTCATGCTCAGTCCTGTAGAACCATAGGACAGCATATAGGAATCCACATAGCTCTGGTTCTCCTCAGATGTAACAAATTCCTCTACCTGCTGCAGGATTTTGTCAGTCTCCTCAATTCTAAGTCCTGGCCTGGTTTCAACAGAAATGGCAATGGTACCCTCGTCAGCCGAAGGCATCAGCTCCATCCCCAGCTGTCCTGCCATGACAATGGACAGAACCAGAAGAACCACTGAAGTAAAAATTACGGTTTTCTTCTTTGGCAGAAGAACACTCATAATGTTTCTGTAGCCATTCTGCATGCTCTCCACCATTCCTGAAAGCGGCGCCCGTTCTTTCTCTTTAGGCCGGTACATGGTATAACACAGCGGCACAATGGTCATAGCCGAAATCAAAGATGCCAGCATACAGAATACAATAGTAAATCCCAGAGGTTTAAACATCTGCCCGGACATTCCCTGCTGAAAAGCCAAAGGAAGGAATACCACGCAGGTGGTCACGGTTCCTCCGATAACGGACTGCAGAACAATGCCGCTGCCTGTCAGCGCCGCCTCTGTGTATTCCCGGAATCCCACTCCCTTTGTAGAGCGAAAACAGCTCTCCAGCACAACAATGGAGTTATCTACCATCATGCCTACGCCCAGGACAAGGCTGCTGAGGGTAATCACATTCAGCGAAAATCCCATGGCGCTCATGGAAATCAATGCAGCCAGAATCGAAATGGGGATGGATGTGCCTACAATCAGAGAAGCCTTCAGATCCCCGAAAAACAAGAAAATAATCACCATGGAAACAACCACAGCCATAACCATGGTCTGAAGCACCGAGCTTAAGGAAGATTTAATCATGGTACTGTTATCGTCTACCACCACAATCTCCAGCTCCGGATCTGCTGCCTTCATTCGCTCCGCAATGCGCATAACATCTTTAGAAACCTCTACGTCACTGCTGCTCTGCTGCTTCTTAATCTGTACAGAAATCGTATCTCTGCCGTTATAACGGCCGATGCCGCTGGCATCTTCCAATGCCGGGTATATGTTGGCAACGTCTTCCAGATAGATAATATTGCCGCTTCCCAGAGTAATGGGAATGCTTTTTAAGCTTTCCGCAGTGCTGTAATCCACTCCTGCAGACACAGACAGCGTCTGCTTTCCTACCTGTGTGTCACCTATAGGGAATGCAAAATCTGCGCTGCTAACAGCAGAAGCCACAGCGTTCATGCTTAACCGATACTGGGTCAGCTTCTCTGGAATCAGCTCAATCCTTATGTATTCTTTCTGCCCGCCGCTAATATCCACGCTGGCTACAGAAGACAGCTTCTCAAATTCCGGCACAATTGTATCATTTACATAATTATATAAATTGCCTTGTGTATCATTGTTTACAGCCAGTGTGATGCTGGCCATATCATTGATATTCATCTCCATGATGGTAGGTGTCTGCACATCATCAGGAAGCTCTGCCTGAAGTGCATCCATCTTCTTTTTCAAATCATCATAAGCATCATCAATATCAATGCCGTACTCATATTCCAGCAGAACAATCGAATAATTCTCGCTGGAAACACTGGTAACTCCCTTTAATCCGCTTAGTGTTCCCGTCTCATCCTCGATGGGCTGGCTCACCAGTTCGTCCACGTCATCCGGACTGGCTCCGGGATACAAAGTAAATACAACCAGCATAGGCATATCCATGGATGGAATCAGCTCCAGCTTGGAAGAAAGCACCGATGTAAGACCAAATACAATCAGGCACAGCACCACCATTACTGTGGTCACCGGCCGTCTAAGGACTGCTTTTGTCAAATTCATATGTCCGACCTCCTTTATTCAGCCGCTGTTTCCTGAACGTCTTCCTGCACTGTTTCCCCGGCAGCCTCCAAAACCGCCGGCGCCCCTTCGTACAGCTCAGGACTCCAGGTGGTAATTACGAAATCGTCTGCTGTTAATCCAGAAATTATCTCCATTTTTTCCGAATCGCTGATTCCGGTTTCCACATCCGTCTTATGCACAGTTCCGTTGTCATATGTATACACATATGGATTTCCGTTATCATAATAAACCGAATCCACCGGAATTGTCATAACACCATCCGCCTTATCAGAGGTTACATACAACTTTACAGAAGAACCGTTTGCCAAGGCGCTTCCGTCTCCCAGAGAAGCCTTTACCTTAAAAAGCCCTGTAGCCGGATCTACCATGGTGCTGACCTCTGTAACGGTTCCCGTATACTCGCTGCCGCTTTTCTCAATCCGAATCATGTCTCCTTCTCTTACATTGTCAAGAATAGCCTCCGTAACCGCAAAATTCACAATCTTTGTCCCCTCGCTGGAAATCACGCACAAAGGACTGCTCTGGCTGGCCATATCATGCACTTCCATGCTGCTTGACTCTATCTTACCGGAAATAGTAGCTGTTATGCTGCTGAACTCCATCTGATATTCATAAGCCAGTTTCGCCGAGTCGTACTGAATCTGGGCGGATTTTGCCCCACTTTCCACCTGCTCATAGGCCTGGGCGGAAATATCGCCGCTGCCATAGAGAACCCGCATCCTGTCCAGATTAGTCTTGGCATCCTTCAAGGCGATCTCTGCCGCCTCCAGCTGCAGCCTGGCACCATCCACCTGTTTTGTGTCTATCTCACATAGAAGCTGCCCTTCTTCCACATAATCGCCGGTTTTCACATAGACCGCCGTGATCTCCCCGGCTGCTTTGGGAATCACATACACTGAATCTGCCGGTTCTATGGTTCCGGTCATGCTCCGAAACAACTCAATATCTCCTATGGCAGGCTGGCTTAACCGTACCACTGGCGGCGCAATCGCCTCTGGTGCACTTTCAGGGGTCATGTAGCTGCGCCCCACAAAGGCCCCCGCTGCCACAACTACTACTGCCGCTGCTGCAATTATCGTCTTTTTACTCATTTAATTATCCTCCACCTGGTCTTTTTCGGAATCTGTGTAAGCTCCATTACGGAATATTGATAGTGCATTTTTATATTCCCTTTTAATTATTTCCTCCTTATGAGGATTTTTATGATACTCCGCAATGCCTGCAATCATAGCGGTAAAACAGAGCTTCATTAAAAGTATGACCCCTCTCATCGAGCTGTCACGCAGTTTGGAGCGGTCAATCTTTCCAAAAAACTCCTCTCCTACTGCCGTCTCTATATCCGCCCCCTCTGAAATGCATTCCATCAGTGCATCATCAGGATATATTATCAGATTCTTATGCAGACTAAACAGGTCATTATTCTAACAGAATTTAAGCGCATAATCCAGCAGGGATTCCATCATCAAAAAAATGTCTCCATTGGACTTATCCAGGCCTTCCAGGCAAAATTCTCTCCATTTTTTCGTAGTATCCTCTAATAAAAACGACAGAAGATCCCGCTTATCTTCAAAATATGTATAGAAACTGCCTCTGGATATGCCTGCATCACGGATAATCTTGTTAATGGAAACCTTTTCATAAGGTACAGCTATAAATTCTTTCATGGAAGCTTTCCAAATCAGACTCTGTTTCTCTTCTGAAAGCCTGTAAAAACGTTCACTTGGCATTTTCAATCCCCCTCCTGATATGCAGGAAAAAAAGTGACAGGTTGTCATTTATTATAATGACAACCTGTCACTCTGTCAATGGAGTTATTTTTTTTTAAGATTTTTCTAACATTTCAGTTAGATTCTTCCTCTTTTTTAATAATATCTCATCAATGGTCATGTTTCAGGCCATTGTTCCTTAATATTTCTGGAAACCGTAATCTCCTGGTTGTCAATATGTTCCCTCATGGCTGCTTTTGCCTCCGCAACCCGCCTTCCTCTCACTGCCTTTACAATATTATCATGCTCAATCAATAAAATCTGCCGTTTGTCTGCATCCTTAATATATTCAAGGCGGTATCGGTACATTTGCTCTCGAAGGTTATTGAGAATCTGCACCAGCCGGCTGTTTTTGGTTCCTTGATAAATGATCTCATGGTATTTTTCATCTGTTTCTGCCATAAGCATCACATCTTTGCCATCCACTGCTTCCCGAAAAGCCTTCTGCGCCTGTTCCAGTTCATCAATCTCTTCCTCTGTCATTCTCTGGCATGCCAGCTCAATGGCCAATTCCTCAAGAGATCGCCGAAGTTCCAGCACATCCCGCAGGCTTTTCTCAGAAATCCTAGCCACCTCGGCGCCTTTTCTGGGAATCATCAGCACCAGTCCCTCCAGTTCCAGTTTTCGGATGGCTTCCCGGATTGGTGTACGGCTGACCCCCAGACGCTCTGCCAGCTGTATCTCCATCAGCCGTTCCCCTGGCTCCAGCTCCCCTTTTAAAATCGCCTGCCGCAGTGTGTTGAATACCACATCTCTCAGAGGAAGATATTCATTCATATTTACTCTTAATACATTTCCTTCCATTTTTATATGCCCTCTATCCCTTTCGATTATAAAAATTGGTCAAGTAAACCTGTCTGACAAGCTTGGCTCCCTCTTGGTACCGCATCTTCTCATAAGCCGATGCTGCTGCCCTTGGATTGGTAAACAGCCCGAATACTGTAGGACCGCTGCCGCTCATAAGAGAACCTATGGCTCCCATATCCATCATCATTTCCTTTATCTGCGCTATAACTGGATAAGCAGGAATTGTCACAGTTTCTAATACATTTCCAAGATGTGCAGCTATCTTATAAATGTCACCCTGGCTGATAGCTGCCATCATGGCGTCAATATCCGGATGCTGCTCCGGTTTCAGTTCATTTGCGTGAAGGTTCTCATACACATACTTTGTAGACACACTGATTCCCGGTTTAGCAACCAGTACCTGACACTGGGGCATGGGCAGCAAAGGCGTCAGGAGCTCTCCGATTCCCTCAGATAACGCTGTTCCCCTCATGACGCAATAGGGAACATCTGCTCCGATCTTTACCCCTCTTTCCATCAGCTGTTCCTGAGACAGCCCCAGGCCGAACATTTTATTCACTCCAAAAAGAACTGCCGCCGCATCGCTGCTGCCGCCAGCCATTCCGGCAGCCACTGGGATAAATTTCTTAAGCTTGATGGATATCCCCCTTTTTACCCCAAATTCATCCATCAAAAGCTTTGCTGCCTGATAAACCAGGTTGTTCTCATTGTTAGGAAGGTAATAAAGATTTGTTTCCACCCGTATCCCTGGATATTCCTGGCATATCAGGTCAATCCGGTCATACAGGCCAACGGTCTGCATGATCATGCGCACTTCATGATAGCCATCTTCCCTTTTGCGAAGTACGTCCAGCCCCAAATTGATCTTTCCGTAAGCTTTCAGCCCCAGATGCTTTACCATATCTCCTTCTCCTTCTATATGATATTGGCATTTTTATTGTTTTTTTGCATTATTTTGTATACAGTATATTATATGCTTTGTATACAAATAATACAAGACCTAAAATAAAAAATTTTCAATAAATAAGATTAAATAATACAAGAGGGTGTTGCAAAATCATCAAATTAGATGATTGGGCAATGCCCCCGTTCTATAGACATAAAAATCCAGAAAGAATCTTTTCGTTTCTTGATTCTTTCTGGATTTTTTGCGGACTTTAATAAAGCTGCTGATTTTACGGCCTGTTATGCACTTTCTTTTACTGCAAACAGATAACTTGCTGTACGCTGGTTCTGTATTTTTGCCTACAGCTTATTCAAGTTATATCCCATACATAGTAAAAGCATCTCCAGTTTTACTTTCGTTTTCCCACGCAGCAGAAATCTTTGGAATCCATAGTCATTTTTCAGGACTCCAAATGTCCCTTCTGCTTAGATAGAACGGTTCATCCGATATAAGATTCCCTTTTCACTCAGGATGTTCTCATATGATTCCTGGCGCTTCTCCAAAAAACTTTTCGAAACGTACAGACGTTTGTTCCTTTTGGCACGAGTGCATTTTTCTTTGTGCGGACAGCCTGTACAGTCTTCACATTCATAGACCGTTACCTCTGATTCATATCCGCTCTTACTTTTCTGTTTTTTACGAAAAGCAGCTTTAGCTTTTTTCCCGCATGGCAGGTATATGTATCTGTTGACTCATCATATCCCATGTTTTCCCGCCTGCTGATATCCTTCCTGAAACTATGTTTTTCCATTTTTCATAGGTCTGTGGTTTTTGTATGGTTTCTGCTTCTGTTCCCGCAGATAGGTATAGCCTTCCTCACTTTCATAACCCAAATCCGCAGTCACACTTGGATAGCAAAACCCAAGCTTCTCCTCCATTGTCTTTAAAAAGGGAACCAATGTCCACACATCATTCTTGTCCTGAAAAATATCTGCTGAAACATTATATTCACTGTCTACGCCGATTACAGTCTAATCATTAATTGAGAATATAAAAATAATACAAGGGCCTCCCTATATCAGGAATACCCTTGTTCTTTTTCAAAATTCATAATCAAACTTAATTTTTGTTTCCGGCTCAGCCTTTTTATAGCATGCTCCCGGCTCATGGCCTCTTCCTTTGTAAGGAAGCTTTCATAGTATACCAGTTCCACCGGCCGGCGGCTGCTGGTATATTTGGCTCCCTTTCCCTCGTTATGTGCTTTTACTCTCTCCTCTAAGCGGTTAGTCCAGCCGCAATACAGGCTTCCATCCTGGCAGCGCACTAAATATGTGTAATTCATAGGGGTGATTCCTTTCTCTTTTGTTTACATCTTCAAAAGCAGACAGGCTCTGCTGCACAACATATGTAGACGGCAACTACGCTTGCAATACGCACTTACCGCCCAGGTTGCCCTGAATCTATTTGAAGCACCAGCTGGATGCGGATATGACACCGTTCATCCATAAACCTTATATTGTATTATATCCTGAAATCCCGTTTTTGTGCATCCAGCTTTTTCCTTTATTTTTTATAATATATTTATCAGGCTCCTGCTACATCTTTCACCAAAATAAGACGGTCTCCCGGCCGGACCTGTTCGCCTGCCAGCCCATTGGCATCAATGACCTGCTTTCTGGTAGTATGAAACCGTTTTGCAATATCCCACAGGCAGTCCCCCGGCTGAACAATATAACCAGTTATTCCCGGCAGTTCCTGCAGCTTTTCAAGATCCAAAGGAGCCTCCTTCACCCCCAGTATCACTGGCTCCTTCACTGGCTGAAGTACCAGAATATCCAGGCTTATGACTCCTTTTATCTCCACCGTATCACCACCCGTCATAACGGCTGTCATCTGCTCCAACCCTGTATTCAGCTGATAAACACTGTCAGACGTAATCCCTGGTGTTTCCGCTTCATAGTGGAAAGGAACCATTTCCGTCTCCGCTCTTACAGGTTCTGAATCATCTGACGTCAAATACAGCAGAGATACCTCCAAAACTCCGTCTATCTGCAGAGAATCTTCTTTTATTTCCACATCGTCTATTTTCACTGTTCCGTCATTGTGACATATCTGAAGAATTCTGTCTCCGGATTTTAAATCTACTTTCTCGGCAATGCGGCATTTTCCTGTATTTTTGCTGAGCAGGCGATCAAAGCATACCTCTCCTGACTCCAGTTCTAATTCACGGCTGTTGGAATAAAAATCTCCTAACAACTCTATTTGCTGCTCTTCATATAGTTTCATATCAAGCTCCAGTACGGCATCCAGCTCCAAGTCCCGCATTTCCCCATCATAATCCGGTTTTGCCTCCAGCTCTTTATGTACAAGCCGCACTGCAATAGAAGGAACCATCCCTTCCACCGATTCCGGTAATTCCACTTCTCCGGTAAAGGGAATGCTTTCTTCCAGCCACTGTACAGGGGTATTTTCCCCTTCTCCTGTATAGATTGCAAAAATCATTACTTCGCCTTCTATATGGATTCTTCCATCCAAAGGTTTTGTTGTGGTTGCACGAAGACGAATTTCACTCCATAGAATCTGCTCAATGCTGGGTTTGCTTCCGGACAGGGAGATGTCCTCTTTTATCCGATATGTATCTTTTCTGCGCACTGCAATCACAGCCACATCAGCCTGACGCCGCAAAATTTCCATTCCCCCAGATTCTTCTCCTGATGGCAGGCCTGGGTTTTCCCGTTCCATGTTATGGTTTTCACCAGTATAATTCATTCCCCAGTTTCCCCCGTCCATATCTCCTGTATTCCAATTGTTTTCCTCCCGGCTGGCTGCCCCGCTTTCTATAACATCAACGGCTGCTTCTGCATCATATAATGTTTCCACCCGGATTACCAGTGTTACAATGGCCTTTATACTGACCTTTCTGGAATTGATCATGCTTGCTGTAAGATCCTCCAGATCCCAGCTGACCCCCAAATAGTCCTTTTCCTCAAGTCCTGGTATATTGACCGGTTCCTCAAAAGGTATATGTCCTGCCATGGTTTGAAAACCGCCTTCTACTTTTCTGTACAATATCTGAAAGTTTAGTTTCCCTTTAACCAGGACTCGCTCCCCTTGGTTTTTCACGGATTCTATCTGAATATCACCGGAGCTTAAGATCACCCGGGCCATGTCATCCATAGTGTCAGGAACAATAAAGTCGTCATCCAGAGTCACCTGGGTTGTCACATTGCTTTTAAAACGATTCATATGTATATTCTTTTTCACCAAGTCCAACATAATTCCACCTACCTGTCTTTCTCCCTGCTTTTATAATAAGTGTATGTGGCTGTTTTGAAAAATATGCCGTAACCAGCTTTTATACAAATAGGGCTGGAAATATTTCTTGTTTTTTAATAAAATAGCTTCAACTATTTATTGTTTTTTTATCTTATATCTTTGCCAAATATCGGCCTTTTCCAGCATATTCTCCTGTTTTTCCCCCTAGCGATAATAATTTCCATTATAGGAAGTATAATTACCTCGTAATGCAATAGGGAATCTTCGAAAAAGAAGGTTCAAAAAAGGAAAAAGGAGAGTGCATTCATTATGAGAAAGCAAACGAAATTAGTTGCAGTTC
>CATLBO010000021.1 GCA_949879025.1 uncultured Hungatella sp.
GCATCTGTCCGGCTTTTTCCTCCGCATCCGCAGGTATCGCTGTGTACACCCTGTTCTGAATCCCGATTCCGGAAATGGTCGGACCCACATACATCCTTGGTCCCGGAAGCGTGGACTTCACCTGTTTTGCTTTCGCCACTGTATTTTTTACACCCGCATTACTTTACGCCGTGTGAGTCTGTGCTGCCTCCGCAGACTCATTTTTCTTTGCTGCTTCTTTATCCCAATACATGGAATAGCATTCTAAGATGACTGTCCTTTCTTCTACTGCCGTCACGTCAAGCATAAAGCGGAACTTGCTTTCCATCTCTTTGTTCATCCGCAGGGCTTCCATATAGCCAAATGCATTGTTTACGATTTCCGACACCGTGGTTTCAAAAAGCGTGCTCTGAACCATAATCATGATGTTTTGTTCCCTATTGACATATTGTATCATCTGCTTATACTGCGGCTTGTAGCAGACAAAATTATCTATCCCCGTTCTTATAAGCTGGTTCAGAGAATGCCATTGCTTTTCCGATCTGGATTCAACCAAGGTCTGGGTCACTGCTTCCTTAATATGGGCCACCACGTTGGCGAAGGTTTCCAGACGCCGGTTGACTTCAGACAGTATTTCCCGCCCCTCTTGCTGATTAACTTGTATATTTTCACATAAGAGCCTTAATCGGTCTATAGTATCCTGATCCGGAAGATCATTTTTAAATTTATGTAAAATACTTTTATAAGTAAAGCCCTGTATTTCCGTTTTTAAATAAGCGGTATATTTTTCATTGATCTTTTCAATCTCGGCATTAAAAATGTCTATGATCCCACTTAATTCGCCTGAAATCTGTTCAAAATCATTCAGAACGATTCCATACATAGCTATGATTCTGTCCTGGGAAAACGAAACCCCTTTTCGGACAATGTCAATGCTCTGCTTGGAAAACTCAATCAGTTTTTTATAAATATCTTTGCGGCGTTTAATCAGCCCTATCTTTGTGGCACTGTCCACAATATCAGGCATAATATTAGACCACTCAACCACTTCTTTTATAATTTCATTTTCCAATACCAGCTGGTTTCCGCTTGATGCAAGTTCAATAGCCTTTTTGCTGGTTTCAATGTATTTGCCGTAATTTTTTTCCTGTTTAAAAAAGTCCGCTTCGGCCATATAAGAGCGGATGACCGTCTTTATGTCGTTATATTTATATGCTACGCTACGGCCCCTGGCAAGCTCCCTAAACGCCTCCTCCCTTGTTCTTGTGCAGTCCATAAACTTAAGACGGCTAAGCTGTACGGATCGTATTCCAGCCCCCACCTCTTCCATAGGGTTCTTTTCCAGGCCATCTATGACATTTTTCAAAAATTCTATATCTCTTGTCAGGCCGGAATCTGCATGTTCATGATTGTCCTGATACTTCATAAGCATCTCATGAATGCAGGCCCTTCCCCCCATTCCTCCAAATGTCTCCTTTGACTCAACAAAAAAATTCTCTGCTCTCTCGTAGTCCTGCTCGTCTCTGTAAATCTGTCCTAAAGTATCGCAGCAGATAAACGCATACTTTTTCTCTTCCTCTGAATTGTACGGACAGTGCTCATGTAAAATTGCATAAGCTTCCTCAACGTAAAACTTCGCAAATTCAATCTGCTTAAGATAATTTCGATATACTTTCCCCATTTTCAGAAGCAGTTCCACTCTTTGGAGCCAATCATCCGGGCTATTAAGTTCCAGACATTCATAATATACACGCAGAGCGTTCCTGAAGTCTCCTGTGTTGCGGTAGGACTTTGCTGCTTCCTTCATAAGAGGCATCTGTTCCGGAGGGCCAAGCCTTGTCCACAGGCGGCTTTCCCTCAGGATTTCATATTGATTGGTACAATCCTGAAACGCCCCCACAACCCGGTAGCTGAAAAAACATTCCCTGATAATCTTTATGGAATCTTCCAGCTGGTCTGTATTTTCAGCCAGTTTATCAATGGTTTCTCTGGAAAGATAGCACCAGCAAAGATACTGATGCACCAAAAAAAGATCCACCAGCTTCTGGCTGTCGTTATGTTCTTCATCTAGCAGAAGACAGTCACACAGATACCGATAAGCCTCCATATAGCTGTCCGAAATATCGTATTCCTGCCCTTTCCTTAGATCAAGCCTTATGTCCTTTAAAGCGTATGTTCCGCCGTAGTCAATCTTCGTTTCTACGATCTGGTCGAAGATGTCATTAATGCTCACTTTCATTGTGGTTGTCCCCCAAGTATTTCTGACGGCAGTGCCGGAAATTCTTTGTCAAAAAATGTATTTTAAATGTACAAAACTTCTGGAAATGCCTGCCAGCAGAATACATAAATTTTTTTAATTATATGAAATCTGACAGTTGCGTCAACCCTATTGACATAAACCGGCATAAATCGACATAAAACTCTGTAAGTTATGAAATCCTGGGGGGATATTTCGATTCGTTCCATTTCTATATTTAAACTATTTATATGGATATGGAAAATGAGTATAGAAACGAGTATACTTATGATAACAAATAAGCATCAGGAGGACAGGTAATGACATTACAGACTATTAATGTCGGAATTTGTGATGATAAAGCCTCTGACCGGAAACGAATAAAAACAGCCATCGAAAATCATGCCGCTGTCCTGACCAAAAATGTCCAGTTTCATATCCGCCTCTTCCCCAATGCACAGACACTGACAGAAGCAAATCTTGCCTCGGCTTTTGACCTGGTTTTTCTTGATATCGTGATGCCCGGGGAAGACGGATTCCAGCTGGCAAGGCATTTATGCGCCGGAAAGATTCTTCCGCGGATCATATTCGTCTCAAACCATGATGATCTGATCTTTGATTCCCAGCAATATCTGCCCTTCTGGTTCGTAAGGAAAGGTCAGCTGGAAGGGGATATTCACCAGGCTCTGGCAAAGTATCTGGAACTGGTATCTGTCAGGAAAATCAGCTATAAACTTAAAAAAGGGTTCGGATATCGGGAGATACTTCTGGCTGATATGGTGTATATTGAATGCAGCGGGCATGAACTTACTGTAAGGATGAAGGACGGAAGATCTTACCAGATATATGGCAGCCTGAAACCTATGGAGGACGAGCTGCGTCCCTTAGGGTTTATACGGGTACACCGCAACTTTCTCGTCAACCAGGCCTACGTGGCAGACGTGGCCCAAAAAGATATTCTTCTTCTGGACGGAATCGAAATTCCTGTTGGAAAAGACCGGAAAAAAGCCGTTGCGGAAGCCATGGTTCTGTATAGAAGAAGACTCCATGGCATTCCATGAGTACATAGGAGCCCTGGGGCGTCCCTATGGTTTGTGAATAAATAAGACGTCAGCTTTTTACAGCTAAACGTCTCTGGACTATGCAGGTTTATGTTGTCTGAAATTTATCTGCCAATACGGTATCAGCATTGGCAATGGATCTTTCAACAGCTTCTGTGTTAATACTGTTTATATCATTTTCTTTTTCCGCTTTCAGAACCAATTCAACCTTACACATGTTATAAAGCAGGCCAACTAAGAGAACCGTATTTTCTGTCAGCCTTCTCTCTTCCACTGTGAAAGTATTCCAGTCTCTGCGCCCCAGCGAATACACAATATTTTTTAATCTGTCCAGATGATCACGATATATTGCATTGAGCCTGGATAGGGTCTTGTAATAATTGTTTGCTGTTTCACGAAGCTGAATCAGATAATCACAGATTTTATTGATCTGGTCTTCAGCTTTTCTCATTTGATACCAGGCTTCATCTGCTTTATCTGACAGTTTCCCGCCTGTAAAGCTGAAGATGATTCCGCCTACCAGCAGGCCCACGCCTAAAGTTGCTGCACCTAAAGCTGCCGTTCCTGCAGCAATGCCACCGCCGCCGGCAGCAATCGTACCGCCGCCTAATACCGCCAGAGTTGCATTCATTAATGCTGCGCCGCTGAGAGATGCAATGGCGGTTCCTGTTGATGCTGTCCCAAATGCCATAACCGCTGCCGTTGTAGCTCCCGCAGCAGCAAAACCACCTGCGGCGCCTAGCCCTGCGCCTCCAAGGCCGCCAAGAAGAACGCCTGCTCCGACTGATACTTCTTTCAGTTTTTCTCCGTCATATTTAGGAAGTGTGACTCCGTTCTTTGAGTAATTCTCAAACACAGGCCGGTTTTTAATTTTTTCAAATATATCAGAAAACTCATGAAAGCCATGGAGAATTTCCAATTCCAGCTTGCCCAGCCTATCCATATCCTGACTGGTATCTGTATTCTCCCTTTCAAATCTTTCCAGGTTTCGGTCATGTCGCCTTTTTGCAGATTCCATGGTATCATTTGCTTCTTTCATTTTTGATGCTCCATGAACCGCAGAGCCTACGCCCACTGCCCCTGCTGCTACTGCTGCCCCCTTAAGCGCCATTGGAATCAGCCATAATGGTATTGGCATAGTGTTTCCTCCCTTTTGCTTTTTAAAATTCCACAGCATTCATAGTTAAGCTGCAGATAGTCTTCATAAGTCAGCTTATCTTGGAAAAAAGCATGGTAACTTTCATCAACACGACAAATCAATGGCCTGGACTCATAAATCGAACATATATTTCCTTTCAAATACCGGCAGATGCCGTCTCCGTTATGCAGTTGATCATAGATTGACGACCTATACAGGTTTCTGCAGCATTCACCGCATTTATCACATTTAAACATCACTTAAACTCCAGCACAGAAGAATTATCATTCATAAAATTATCAAAATCACCGGTATATGGAGGTTGGAAGCCAAGTGCCTGGTATCCTTTCTTCAAAATGACATTGAGTTCCTCTTCACTGTTAATGTTCTCCATCAGAGCAAGCATCTTGCTATATTGTTCTGTCTCTTTACGGAAACGTTCCATGTCAATCTGCTCAAGCTGTAACAGATATAATGTCAGCGCTTCGTTGATACGAACATATGCATTTAACTGCTTCTGTAAAGGAAAGCTAATTTCCAATCGGATACAAACTTCACGCAATACCAATAAAACCAAACGATACCATGCAATAAGATTTAACCGCAGGAAAAAGTTTATCCAATTCCCGCCGGAACGAATTGCTGCATCCGCCCCGTCCATTAAGCACAATGTGCCGTCACCGATAATCAGCATAATTCTAAGGTCATCATGCTGCTTTGTAGGAATGCATTCCTTTAATGGCTTTCTATGGTAAAAGCGATGCTTAACGGCCCATATTAATTTAATAGACAGGTCACAAAGTACCACCGGAATGGCCATAGTAAGGCCGAACCGGGCATCATATCCCTCCTGGAATACCTTCGTAGCTACTGTCGCTAATGTATTTCTTTCCTTGCCAGCCTGAAAGCTGCCAAAATCACACAGCTGAAATAATTCATAAAAAGGAATTACAACGCCGCTTCCTCTGCCAGCTGCACCTGAACTGCCTGCCACATCTGACATTATATGGCCGAACCAGTTGGCAATGCCGCAAAACAGCTTTGAAACAAAATTATGACCCTGCAGTTCAAAGTTTTCTGTTTGAATTGTAATCAGCTGCCCATCAGTCAGAAACGACGATGTAGAGGTAAACTGGTTCAATATAGAAAAAAACAGGCCAATTATATCCGGAGAATGTGCCAGGGATTTCATGTGATGGTTCTTGGATGACATGTGAAAAAGGCCGCCAACATCACCTGTATGACGCTGATCGTAATTTACCGGAAACTTTCTTTCCAGAAAGCCGATGGCACTGGCAATGCTGTTTTCTTTTCCTGCCTTGGGACACCATCCGCAGGTTTTTGCAAAAGCCATAACTGTTTTATCCACCTGGGCATCTGTCCATCCCTGTAACCTGCTGTCTACAGGCGCGCCTACGAGAAAAATATCAATCATACCAGCAAGGGCCCCGCAGCCAGCGGCAGTTAAATAATCATACTTGTCACACTTATCATTATATAAAACGGGTTCCAAATTTTTATCGCTGCGGATGGTGCTGATGTCTATGCGGCTCACTGCATCCTCCTATTGGGTAATAAACTTACTTGATCCTGGGTGTATACGCTTTACTCAAAAACAGCAGGCAAGCCCCTACTGGTTTCCCATACTCTCATGAATAACTTTAAGCACTTGTGCCAATTCCTCTGCATCCACCTGCCCCGGAGCCGATCGTTTTGCCGCCGCCCCGTAAGTTACCGCAGAGCCAAAGGTTTCGCCTGCAAGCCTGCTGATCACGCCCATGTCTGCCATGGACATGGTAATAATAGGCCCTTTGGCATAATGTTCGCTCATCTCCAAAGTAGCCTCTAAAAGCGTCAGCACATCTCGCTTAAGCTGCGGCATCACTGCGATCTTAGGAATATCCGCTCCCAGATCCTGCATCTTCTTTAACCGTCCCAATATCTCGTCTTTAGGCGGAGTCTTCCTGAAATCATGGCTGGAAACAATTACTTTTACCTGATGGCGGTGGGCATGTTCAATAATCTCCTTGACAGCCTCATCCCCAGTAAACAGCTCCGCATCCAAAAGATCCACCATGCCGCTTTCTGCTGCCGCCTTATTCATATTTATGTAGTCCTCTGTGGCCATGGCCTTTTCTCCGCCCTCTTTAGCTGTGCGGAATGTAAATAGAAACGGCATATCTCCCAGAATTGCCCTTACCTTCTCGGCAGTTTCCAGAACCTTGGAACAATCCATGGCATCTTCATACCAGTCCACCCGCCATTCCGCCATATCAACAGGCATCTTAACCACTGACTGGGCTTCCTTACATATCTCTCCGGCCTCTGCTGCCACAATCGGGACACAGATCTTTGGCCTTCCTTTTCCGATTATCACATTTCTGGCTTTTACTGGTTCCATTTCATCACCTTACCTCCTTGCCCTGTTCATGCAGCCTTCCCTCATCCCACTCCAAAATCCGTGATCTCATACAGCACTTCCACTGACGGATCTTCCTGCAGCCAGGCATATTCTTTCATAAACCACCTGACAAGTCCCTCATCCCTCTTAATGGGAGTCGTATTATTATTATATACATTGATGGTACCAAGTTTAAAGTATTTTTTTAAACATTCTATGTCATAAGCAATCATTTCCTTTGTCTGCCCCTGTATCCCAACCATAAGACATGGGGAGTCAAAATACCTGGCCACTTCCATCGGTTCTTTAAAGTCTGCATTCTTATTGAGAACTTTCTGTCTGAAATAATTATCAAAAGTCTCCACGCCGATCTTAAATACAATGGGAACCGCCATCCTTTGCCTCATCTCCTTAAGCCGTCTGCGGTACATCCAGTGTGACTCAAAAAACAACCTTTTTATCTGTTTTTCTTTCAGAAGCCTGGAAATATCCTCAAGGGTCTCATCAGGAAGTTCAAAACAGCTTCCTGAATTAATAACCTCCAGCACCCCATATTCCCCTGTAACCTGCTTAAGTACCTGCCGGTTCATCTCTGTCATGGCGGCTTCGTCTGTTCCGTTATCCTCAATATAATCGCAGAAGGAACATTTTCCCCATTTACACGGAAACCCTTTTAAAAGACAGATCTCCCGGTTATTCTTTCCATTGATCCTGCTGTAACGCTGATCTGGCACACCCATTATGCTTTGCTCCTTTTCTTCCTATCCTTTCACCTATGCCTGCCCAAATCCGCCTGGCATCGCAGAATATCTCTCATCTGACCTGGAATCGCCTGCAGAAATACTGATACCACCATCATGCTTACAGCCCGATCCAGGTATTCTGTCACAATCTGTACCAGAAAAATGCTGGCTGTCATTCCCAATGGCGTCTTGGCTAAAAGCTGCACCAAAATCATGGAGCCAGAAGATGTGATCCCTCCGAATACCACGGCGCAGATGACGGAGCTGACCATGGTGCCAGGAATAGCCACTGCCATGGCATACAGCCAAAACCTTCCTCTCTCGCCTAAAGCAGCCCCTTGCTTTTTCCAGATCCATTTCTGCCATACCAAGCCATTCATAAACCCCATCACCATGCCCGCCGGGGCAAAATACAGAGAGTAGATATCCGTAGTCATTCCCATAAGAATGCCGCTTAAAAGATTTGGAAGCATTCCAAACCATGGCCCCAAAAGGGCTCCTATCAGAATCGTACCGATGCTGTCCAGGTAAATGGGCAGGCGCAGAACCAGCGCCAGCTGGCCTCCCACCACATTGATTCCCACTGCCATGGCTATAGTACACAGCTGAAACACACTTATCTTTTTCAGATTCATCATTCTTCCTTGTATGATGTTTATAGAAGCAAAAACAACATATTCCTTTCATTTTTCTTGATCTGTGGTTTAATACATTCAGATACTGTGGACTATTGATTTTTACCTGTAGCTTGACTACTCAACAGGAGTGTATGGCCGCTACCTTTATCTGAATTGTTTATTAGCTGGATGTTGCCGGAGTATTCGCTCTGAGTACTTATTTCAATCAAGTCTACGATGATATTGGTTGGTGGATATCACGGTATCTGACTTTATGAAAGGGAGGTACTACCTCATGATTTACGTAGGCATTGATATTGCCAAGCTTAACCATTTCGCCTCTGCCATTTCTTCGGAGGGCGAGATACTCATTGAGCCGTTCAAATTTACGAATGACTATGATGGCTTCTATCTGCTGCTTTCTAAGCTGGCTCCACTTGACCAGCACAGCATCATCATTGGTCTTGAATCAACGGCACACTACGGTGACAACCTTGTTCGTTTCCTTATCTGCAAGGATTTTAATGTGTGTGTTCTCAATCCCTTGTCGACTTCGTCCATGCGTAAGAATAACGTGCGTAAAACGAAGACCGACAAAGTCGACACCTTTGTTATTGCTAAAACCCTTATGATGCAGGATCCTTTAAGGTTCATTACCTTAAAGGATCTGGATTACATCGAACTTAAAGAACTCGGCAGGTTCCGTCAGAAGACCGTGAAGCAGCGTACCCGTTTAAAAATACAGCTGACTTCTTACGTCGATCAGGTCTTCCCGGAACTCCAGTACTTTTTCAAGTCTGGTCTGCATCAGCATTCCGTCTATGCCCTCCTCAAGGAGGCCCCGACACCGAATGCCATTGCTTCCATGCATATGACTCATCTTGCCCATCTTCTCCAAGAGGCTTCCCATGGTCATTTTGGTAAAGACAAGGCCAGAGAATTAAGAGTTCTCGCACAGAAGTCTGTCGGTATCAATGACAGTTCTTTATCTATTCAAATAACTCAGACCATTGAACAGATTGAGTTATTGGATAGCCAGTTGTTCCATACGGAGCTTGAAATGGCAAATATCGTTATCTGCCTGCACTCCGTAATTATGTCCATTCCAGGCATTGGCTCTACCAATGGTGGAATGATACTTGGTGAAATCGGTGACATTCACCGCTTTTCCTCACCAGGCAAGCTGCTTGCTTTTGCAGGATTGGATCCGTCTGTTTACCAGTCCGGAAACTTCCAGGCCAAGAAGACCCGTATGTCCAAGCGTGGCTCACGTGTACTGCGTTACGCCCTTCTGAACGCAGCCCATAACGTTGTTAAAAACAATGCGACTTTCAAAGCTTACTATGATGCTAAGAGAGCCGAGGGCCGTTCACACTATAATGCCCTTGGGCATTGTACCGGCAAGCTCGTCAGAGTCATCTTTAAGATGCTTACTGACAATGTTGAATTTAACCTCGAATAAGAGGTCTGTATACCAATATCAATAGACTTGAAAAAATGCGCCTACCCGGGAGCTTTATTAAAGTTACCCTTTTTTGCCATCGATAAGAAAAATAAATTTTTGCCTAATTTATACTTGACTTTTCATAGCTGGTCTCCTTTACCAGCTTGGGCAGCAGATCCAGCTCTGCCTCTTTCACTCCCAGAATCCTGCTGAAAAACAGCTGAAAAAAGCCCAGGGGATTCGTATGAATAAGCACTTTGCTGTTAGCCCTCTTTCCATAGAAATTTACTCCTGTCAGGCTGCCGGCTGTTCCCTTTGGAAAACACAAAGCATCTTTATTATGTTCTCTCAAAAGACCGTTTTCATACTCTTCGGGCGTAAAATCCACCACCGTCTGCCCCCTGCTGATTCCCTCTGTCTCCACCTGGGTATAAGCCTCAAACCCTTTGCAGAGACTTCTGTCTGCAAAATACGCCACTGCCAACGGGTCATTGATCACACACCCTAAAAGATGCTCCTGCTGCCAGTGAAAATCAAAATAAAATTTTGTAATTCGCTGTACAAACTCCCCGGCAGCAGGCTTTAAACGCTTCATATATTCCAGCATATCCGGGGTCAGCACGATGTTCCTGGTCACATCCAGCCCGACCATATAGATTTTCTTTCCAAACTTTTCTGCCGCCTCGTAAACCATTGATGCCCCATCCGGGTCCGCCCAGTAATTGTACTCAGCTACCGGCGAACAATTTCCCCTGCTTCCAAAACTTCCGCCCATAGACACAATTTCCTCAATCCGTTCGAAAGCTTCCGGGCTCTTTTGAAGCAGTCTGGCCAGATTAGTCAGCGGACCAAGTGCAATGACAGAACATGGTTCTTTTAAGAGAGCATGTTCCAAAAATTCCACTGCCCCTAAGTCCTGCTCATATCCTTCCACATTCGGCAGGAAGCTTTCCCCCAGGCCGTCACTTCCATGGGTATCCAGAGCATCTGCATACTCCCGTTTTACAGGCTTTTCTTCCCCGGCAAACACCGGAATATCCAGCCGGTTCATATAACGCAGGATTTTCTTAACATTGGCTGTCCCCATAGAAACAGGGCAGTTGCCGCACACTACAGTAATTCCAGCCACGGAAATCTCTTCCATAGAAACAGCCAGCATAATCGCCAGACTGTCGTCAATGCCCGGATCACAGTCAATTATTACCTTCCGCTTCATTTTTTTCGCCACTCCTTTCCAAGGCACAAATCTGCCAGTCCCAAAGCTCAAACCTTTTCCCTGAGTTAAAAATAGAAAAATGCTGCTTCTGCATTCTCTTAAAAACCTCCAGAACAGCAAAAGCAGCACCCTGTTAAAAACAGTGTGTTCTTTTCTTCCGCCTAGTTTTTTATACTGGGAGGTTCTCGAACCAGTCGGCATAATTGCCTGTTTATGCGCACTAAAGCACTTTCCTATTCTATTTTTTCACCAAGCCCACATTTCCTGACCTGCACCTAAACAGTGCAGCCGCTTATGAGCTTTTGTCTTGAGCCGCAGGTTCCTGACCTGCGTGCGCATCAGCGCACTTCCCTGTTATACTTTGTCTTGAACCGTAGGTTCCTGACCTGCGTGCGCATCAGCGCACTTCCCTGTTATACCATATTTTTACTGTAATCACAAGAACCTTTCCTTTTAAACTTTCAATAAACAGCTTTGGCAATCAGCGCAGGAGCACACTGATACTCCCTGTCTCTTCATTTATGTCATATTTTTTCCTTCCAATATCCGTTTGCCTAAGACTGCCCGAAATAGTCTCCTCGTACCGTTCTCACCTTTTCCTTCCTCTGAACAGCTGTTTTTGTTTTTTTCATCCCCATGTTTCCTCACCCCAAAGGAATATTCTCATATCTTAAAAATATATTTTTATATCAGGAGTACTATATGTTAGAAACCGCAGCCGTTTTAAGCCCACTTCACTATCTGTATCTAGTTGGCGTTCTGGTTATCCTTACTGTCATGGTTCTCAGGAAAGATACCCCGGCAGTCTGTATCGGATTTCTCTTTCTTTTAGGCATTTTGGGAATGGGAAGCCTTATTGGAGGCATTCAGACCGTTTTCAATGCCATGCTCTATGCCGCAAAAGAATTTATGGAGGTAATTGCCACCATTGCCCTTGTAACTGCTCTCTCTAAATGTTTAAGCGATCTTGGAAGTGACTATCTGCTTATGCGGCCCATGTCCCGCATCATGAAAACACCTTCTGTCACCTGGTGGATTCTTGGTCTTACCATGCTGCTTTTCTCCCTGTTTTTATGGCCTTCTCCATCTGTAGCTCTGGTAGGGGCCATTATGCTGCCTTTTGCTGTCCGAGGCGGCTTAAAGCCTTTGGCCGCAGCAATGGCAATGAATCTTTTTGGCCATGGAATCGCACTTAGCTATGATGTGGTGATTCAGGGAGCTCCGGCTATTTCCGCCGCAGCGGCAGGCATTACCACCAGCCAGGTTTTGGTTCAGGGGCGGCCTGTATTTCTTGTTATGGGAGCAGCCACTGTCATTGCCGCATTCTTTCTCAACAGAAAAAGTCTGGCTGCCCCGCAGGCAGAAACAGCATCCTCTGCTGGCAAGCCGTCAGAATACGATGCCCCGAAATCGGAATCTGATGAAAATCCGGCCAATGCGTCTCCAGCATATTCCCAATCGGCCCTGATCCTGGCCATTGCCACTCCTGCCGCCTTCCTGGCAGACATCGGCGCCATGCTTGTATTTGACCTTCGGGGCGGCGATGCCACCAGCATTGTATCCGGAACAGCAGTTCTTCTCATGTGTCTGGGAGCAGTCCTGTCTTCTCCAAGCCAGTCTTTGGAAAAAATCACCGGCTACCTTACTGATGGATTTCTCTTTGCCATTAAGATCTTTGCCCCGGTTATTGCCATCGGCGCATTTTTCTTTCTGGGAGGAGAAGGCATCACCGCCATTATGGGAGATGTTCCCACCAACGGCATTATGAATGACTGGGCCGTATGGCTGGCCTCCCATGCCCCTCTGAACAAATATATGATTGCCGCCATCCAGATGATTGTCGGCGCACTGACAGGCCTGGACGGATCAGGCTTCTCCGGCCTGCCTCTTACAGGCTCCCTTGCCCAGACCCTGGGTACGGCCGTTGGAGCTTCCGTTCCCGTCCTGGCAGCCCTGGGACAGATCACAGCCATTTTCGTAGGCGGCGGCACCATTGTTCCCTGGGGACTGATTCCCGTAGCAGCCATCTGCAATGTAAGCCCGCTGGAACTGGCCCGCAAAAATTTCCTTCCTGTATTCATAGGCTTCCTATGCGCTTTTGCCGCAGCCTGTTTCCTGCTTTAAATAATGAAAGGAGTCTTTCTATGTGCGGAATTTCCGGTTTTTTCCATGCTAAACAAGATTTTACAAAGGATCGTGAGCAGTATCAGGAAATCCTGAACACCATGAATCTGGCTTTACGGCGGCGGGGCCCTGACGACAGCGGAACCTTCCTTAGCCCCCATTTCGGCCTTGCCCATGTACGTCTTTCCATTGTGGATCTGGTTACCGGGCACCAGCCTATGTTTAAAACCTGCCAAGGCCAGACCTGGGGCATTGTCTACAACGGAGAACTGTACAATACCGATGAACTGCGTCAGGAACTGAAAAGTCTTGGCTGCTCCTTTGAAACCACAAGCGATACCGAAGTGATTCTTGCCTCTTATATAGAATACGGCCCTGAATTTGTCAAGAAGCTTAATGGCATCTTTGCCATAGCCATTATGGACCCCATTTACAATCGTCTTGTTCTTTACAGGGACAGAGCCGGGGTAAAGCCTCTGTTCTATTCCGTACCTGGGGAAACCATAGTCTTTTCCTCCGAGATCAAAGGTCTTTTCTGCTTTCCCGGCATAAAGCCGGCAGTAGATTTGGACGGCCTTAACCAGATCTTTAGCATAGGCCCTGCAAGAACCAGCGGAAACGGCGTATTTAAAGATATACATGAAGTCCTGCCTGGCCACTACGTTCTATGTACGGCAGATTCCATCTGCCAGAGATGCTACTGGAAGCTGGAAAGCCGTCCCCATGAAGACAGTTACGAAGAAACCGTGGAAAAAACCGCCTGGCTGGTGGAAGACTCTGTCATGCGGCAGATGGTATCTGATGTGCCTGTGTGCACCTTCCTGTCAGGCGGCGTAGACTCCAGCCTGGTTTCTTCCATCTGTGCCCGGAAGCTGAAACAGAAAAACAGGCAGCTGTCCACCTTTTCCTTTGATTTTGCTGGAAACAAGGAGAATTTTAAAGCAAGCGCTTTCCAGCCTTCTCAGGATCGCCCTTATGTAGAACAGATGGTATCCTATCTGGATTCCGACCACCATTTTCTGGAATGCACCTCTGACCGCCAGGCAGAGCTTTTAAAGGATTCTGTACTGGCTCACGACCTTCCGGCTATGGCAGATGTGGACTCTTCCATGCTGTACTTCTGTTCTCAGGTAAGCCCTTTGTGCAAAGTGGCCCTGACCGGGGAATGCGCCGACGAAATCTTCGGCGGGTATCCATGGTTTCACAAGGAGGAATGCTTTAAAGCCCATACATTTCCCTGGACTATGGACTTAAAAGCCAGACAGGTGCTGCTGAAAGACGAATTCTTACATGAACTTCACATGGAAGAATATGTACGCCGAACCTATGAAGCCTCCCTTGCCCAGACTCCCCGGCTTCCAGGCGAGCCTTCTGCTGAAGCCAGACGGAGGGACATCTCCTGGCTGAATTTAAAATGGTTCATGCAGACCCTGTTAAACCGTATGGACCGCACCAGCATGTACAGCGGCCTGGAGGCCCGGGTTCCCTTTGCGGATCACAGGATCATAGAATATATGTGGAATGTTCCGTGGGAAATGAAAGCCAAAGACAATATTGTAAAAAATCTTTTAAGGCAGGCAGGACGGGGCAAACTGCCTGATGAGGTTCTGTTCAGAAGAAAATCTCCCTATCCTAAAACCTATGATAAAGAGTATGAAAAACGGTTGGCTGGGAAAGTGCGGCAAATTCTGGAAGATCCCTCCTCTCCAGTGCTGCAGTTTTTAGACAGGGAGAAGACACTCCTGTTTTTGGCCAGCCCTTCAGACTATGGAAAGCCCTGGTATGGTCAGCTGATGGCCGCCCCCCAGATGATGGCATATGTGATTCAGGCAGATTTCTGGATGCGGCAGTATCAGGTGGAAATCGTCTGAAATTCCTCACGATCAAAATGGGGGCAGACTCAATGCATTCCGCAAAAAATCTGTCCCCATTGAAAACCATCTGTTTTGCTGGCGCCTAAGCCATTACGGTTCTATGCCTCATCAATGGCTTTACCAATATCATTTCTCATATATTTATTCTCAAACTGAATCCATTCCGTTGCCTTATAAGCGTTTTTCCTGGCCTCCTTCAAATCCTTCCCTACAGCCGTCACTCCTAAAACCCGGCCTCCAGCTGTCACAGTCTGGCCATTTTCATTAAGCTTGCTGCCTGCATGGAACACATAGTATCCATCCCTGTCCTGAAATGTCTCCAACCCGGATATGGTATATCCCTTCTCATAGTGCTGGGGATACCCTTTAGATGCCAGCACCACGCATACTGCCGCATTATCCTCAAAATCCAGCTGTATCTGATCCAATTTTCCGTCAATGCAGGCCTCAAACACTTCCACAATGTCATTTTTCATCCTTGGAAGCACTACCTGAGTTTCCGGATCGCCGAATCTGGCATTAAATTCCAGTACCTTAGGCCCTTTGTCTGTCAGCATCAGTCCAAAGAAAATAATCCCTTTAAACTCTCTGCCTTCCGCTCTCATGGCGTCTACTGCAGGCTGGTAAATATTCTTACGGCAGTACTCATCCACCTCTTTGGTATAGAATGGGCTGGGAGAAAATGTTCCCATTCCTCCTGTATTCAGCCCTGTATCTCCGTCCCCGGCCCGCTTGTGATCCTGGGCGGAAGTCATAATCTTAATCGTCTTTCCGTCTACAAATGACAGTACCGATACCTCCCGTCCCGTCATAAATTCCTCCGCCACAATGCGGTCCCCCGCAGAGCCAAACTGCTTATCCAGCATCAGTGTCTTCACACCTTCCTTAGCCTCTTCTCTGGTTCTGCAGATAAGAACCCCCTTCCCAAGAGCCAGCCCGTCCGCCTTCAGCACAATGGGCATATCTGCTGTCTCCAGATAGTCCAGGGCAGCCTCCGGCGAGTCAAAGGTTTCATAAGCAGCTGTAGGGATATTGTATTTTTTCATCAGATCCTTGGAAAATGCCTTGGAACCCTCCAGTACCGCCGCATTTTTTCTGGGGCCGAACACCCGAAGCCCCGCTGCCTCAAAAGCATCCACTGCTCCTGCTGCCAAGGGATCGTCAGGTCCGATGATTGTCAGGTCAACACCCTTCTCTTTTGCAAAAGCTGTCAATCCGTCAAAATCCATAACGCCGATATTTACGCACTCTGCAATTTCTCCAATCCCTGCATTGCCCGGCGCACAATAGATCTTCTCCACCTTATTGCTCTGGGCCACTTTCCATGCAATGGCATGCTCTCTTCCGCCGCTGCCTGTAATCAATACCTTCATTTTCCTTCCTCCTCTGCAGCGGAAAGACCAAAGTCCTTCAGCCGCCCATTTGCAATCATATCAATAGCCTGAGGCAAAATTTTCCACTCTGCTTCTTCCATAACCCGCCTCTGCAGAATCTCGGGAGTGTCACCTGGAAACACTTCCACTGCCTTCTGAAGAATAATGGGGCCGGAATCCATGCCTTCATCCACAAAATGAACCGTAGCCCCTGTCAGCTTCACGCCTCTCTTCAAAGCAGCCTCATGGACTTTCAGCCCATAATACCCCACTCCGCAGAAAGAGGGAATCAAGGAAGGGTGAATGTTTATAATCTGGTTGCGGTACTTCTGAATCATAGCCTCAGGAATCGTCACCAAAAATCCGGCCAGCACAATCAGATCCAGCCCATACCCATCCACTTTCTCAAGCAGAGCCTTATGAAACTCTTCCCGGCTTCCAAAAGACTTCGGAGACAGGCACGCCGCATCAATTCCATGGGCTTTCGCCCGCTCCAGGGCATAAGCGCCTGGATTGTTGCTGATGACTGCCTTAATCTCTGCATTGGTAATTCTGCCATTATCAATGGCATCTATAATCGCCTGAAGATTAGTCCCTCCCCCTGACACCATGACGCCCAGTTTCAGCATAAGGCCACCCCTTTTTCTCCCTCTTCCACATACCCGATAATATACGGAATATCCCCTGCTTCCTTTATGGCTTCCATTGCCTTGTCTGCATCGCCTTTATCAACAGCGGCAACCATGCCGATCCCCATATTGAACGTGTTGTACATCATTTCTTCTGCAATGTCCCCTTTTTGGGCCAGCAAACGGAAAATGGGCGGAACCTCATAGCTGTCCTTCTTAATCACTGCCTTTGTGCCTTCTTTCAGCATACGCGGCACATTTTCATAAAATCCTCCGCCTGTAATGTGGCTGCAGGCTTTTATTGTCACTCCTGCTTTCCTTACACTCTTCAGCGCTTTCACATAAATCCTCGTAGGCGCCAACAGCGTCTCCCCTAACGTATTTCCCAATTCCTCGTAATACGTGTTCAGCCCTTCCTTTGTCAGCTCCTTCTCAAACACCTTGCGCACCAGAGAAAAACCATTGCTGTGAACGCCGGAAGAAGCCATGCCGATAAGCACGTCTCCGGCCTTAAGATTTTCCCCTGTAACCATATCCTTCCTATCACAAACACCTACCGCAAATCCTGCCAGGTCATAGTCCTCCTCAGGCATCAGCCCCGGATGTTCCGCAGTTTCGCCTCCGATCAGCGCTGCCTCTGACTGGACGCAGCCTTCTGCAACACCTTTTACAATGTCTGCGATTTTATCCGGATAGTTCTTTCCGCAGGCAATATAATCCAGGAAAAACAGAGGTTCGCCTCCTGCACAGGCAATATCATTTACACACATTGCCACTGCGTCAATGCCGATGGTGTCATGCTTATCCATAATAATGGCCAGCTTAACCTTCGTCCCACACCCGTCCGTCCCGGACAGCAGCACCGGTTCTTCCATTTCCTTAATCTTTGAGAGGGAAAATGCTCCGGAAAATCCGCCCAGACCGCCTAAAACCTCTGGCCTCATAGTCTTTGCAACGTGTTTCTTCATCAATTCCACTGACTTGTATCCAGCTTCAATATCTACTCCGGCTTTCTTATAGTCCATAAGTTCCTCCATTCATGCCTTTATCCTTCTGGCCTATTCTTTCCTTCAGGCCTTCCGGCGCTGGCAGATAATATCCGTCCATGTTTCTTGTTCCTATTTCTTCATCTGTCCCAGATATTCCTTATATCCAATCTTATCAAGCTTTTCCGCCTTTGTCACAACGTCATTTTTCAAAGATTCCGAGTAAACCTTCAGTCTTCCCAGAAGCTCCTGGTCTGACACTGCCAGAATCCTGGCTGCCAAAAGCCCCGCATTAGTTCCGCCGTTAATGGCCACTGTAGCCACCGGAATGCCGGAGGGCATCTGAACAATGGAATACAGGGAATCCACTCCCCCTAAGTCGGAAGTTTTCATGGGAATGCCGATAACCGGCATAGGAAACAGTGCAGCGCACATTCCCGGCAGATGGGCCGCCTTTCCTGCTCCTGCAATCACCACTTTTACCCCTTTTTCCTCCAAAGACTTTGCATACTGAAAAAAAATGTCAGGTTCCCTGTGGGCCGATATGACTGTCATCTCAAAATCAACCCCCAGTTTCTCCAAAATATCTGCTGCCTGTGCCATAACAGGCATGTCAGAGTCGCTGCCCATTACGATTCCCACTTTAGCCATATCAATTCTCCTTTTTTGCTGTCCCGTTTTCAGGCATCAGCCCAAGGAAAGGCAAATCATCCCTTCCCCCATCCGCCTGGCCAGGTTTCATATTTATGCAAACATCATACAGGTTTTTCCAAATGTCGTCAATACATTTATGTGATTTCCCTTACGGCCGATTTCCTTTATTGCCATATAAAGCCACTGACTGCAGCAGGATATGATTTTGCCTTTTGATGCTTTGCCGCTTATCCATTTCAGCATAAGTTCAGAAAAAGCGCAAGCCCCGTCTGCCGGGATCTTGCACTTTTATCCTGTCACATTCCTTTTAATTTAAACTGATTAACCAGCTCATGAAGGCGCTTGGACTGCTTTGACAGTTCCTGGCTGGTAAGGGCGCTTTCCTCTGCAGTAGAAGTATTGCTGCTGACCACCCCTTCTATCAAACTTACGCTCTTTACCACTTCCTCAAGCACTGTTTTCTGATTCTGGGAAGCGCTGCTGATTTTCCGGACAGATCCTGTAATCTCTTTTGCACCTTCCACTACGGCAGACAGGGAGCTTGCCGTCTCCCCGGCAATCTGAACTCCATTTTCCACTGCTGCCAGAGAACGGCCGATCAAATCTGCAGTCTGGTTCACCGAATCAGAGCTTTTAACAGCCAGGTTGCGGATCTGGTTGGCCACAACTGCAAACCCCTTTCCTGCTTCGCCGGCCCTGGCTGCCTCTATGGAAGCATTGAGAGACAGAAGGTTCGTCTCATCTGCAATATCCTCTATGGCCTTAATAATCTTCTCAATGCCTGCGGAAGCTTCCTGTATCTCTGTCATGGCTTTAATCAGCTTATCCATATCCTGGCTGCCCTGCTCAATGCGCTGGCTGACCTTTGCCGCATTAAGGCTCATTTTCTCAGCATCATCCGCATTGTCCGCAATATCCTTAGACAGGTTCTCAATGGAGGATGCCAGTTCAACAATGGCATCGGCTTGTTCCTTTGCTCCCTGAGACAGAATCTGGGCGCTGCTGGACACATTTACAGAATCGGATGCCACCTGATCAGCTGACAGCTTGATTTGCCTCAGCGTGCTGTTTAAAGAGGCTGTAATCTTTTCAATAGACTGCTGGATGGGGATAAAATCGCCAATATACTTATGCCGTATAGCAACATCCATATCATTTGACGCCATCTGGGACAGCTGCCGTGATATATCATCCACATAATTGACCATGGTAGCACTGATATGGTTCAGGGCCTTTGCCATGCGCCCCAGCTCGTCATTGGTATCCACGCTGACATTGATTTTAAGATCCCCCATCTCCAGCTTAGATGCGCCGTCAAGGATCTCCTGCACCGGGGCCAAATGTTTCTTTATAATCTGATATATGGTACACAATAGTATAATGCCGAATAAAATAACCGCAAGCATCAGCTTAGCCACATCTGTCAGCAAGGCTTTGTCAAATTCCTCCCGGTTAATCGTAACCCGCAGGGCCCATTTATTTCCGCTGGTCAGCTTCATAGGCACCGTAACAGCGATTCCCTTCTTCTCTGTGGCGTAATTAACTGTACTGCCGTTCATAACAGCAACACTGTTCACATTAGGACCTTCTTTCATGGAGTCCAGCTTTTTCAAGTCTGCCGATATCTGATCATAACCGGCTTCTGCAGCCGTTTTGCCCACAAGAGAAGCATTATTTGTGTCCAGGAGAATGGTCTCATCTTCAGCAAGCACCACCATATGAATGGTTTCATAGCCAATCTGGGCATACTGCTGGGTCTGCATGTCAGCCAGCGCCACATCACATCCCGCCACTCCCAGGAACTCGCCGTCAGCGTCATATACAGGGGCAATAATGCTGATCATCATAATATCTCTGCCCTTCAGCTGATATATATAAGGTTCCATGACATAAGCCTGGCCGGAAGACTTTATCTGCTTATAATACTCTTTGTCAAAGTTGTCAAATGCGTCCTCATGCTTTTCAAATTCCACATCTGTCCCGTCTTCATTCAGATAAGCAATGGCTTCATAGGCAATGTCCCGGTTATGTACGCTGTAAGGCTCTCCGTTGGCATCCGCTATGGCATTCTGTTCAAAATAGGCAAATACTGTGGTAAAGTTTTCATCGCCCAGCAAAAAGCCCTTCAGTGCGTTGTCTATGGCCTGTCTTTGCTCTGACGGAGGCAGTGAGGAAATGTTCCGCAGCGAATTGGCAAATCCAAGAGCCTGGCCATAAGAATTTTCTATGCTGTTGCGGATTAAAAAGACGTTCTCATAGGCCAAAGTCTGCATCTTATCTTTGGTTATGCTTTCCAAAGACACCATGGAAATAAGACCTGACACAGAAACGATCAAAAAAAACATGACCGCCACAAGAACGATCAATTTTGAAATGATTTTTTTGCTGAGACTCCCCACAGACGAAGCCCCAACTGCTTTCTCTCTTTCGGGCATAAAAAAACCTCCTGCTAAATTAAATATAAAAAAAGTAAGAGTTATGTAGAATTGTAAAATATTTACTAAGAAAAGTCAACAGATTTCTGTAGAAAAATCCGCAAAAATCTACAAAAAATCCGCCAGCTGCCAACATCGGCTTGATAAACAGCGTTCCTGAATGCGCCCGCCAGATTTTCATACATTGCGGCGTGTCCGCTGCCGGGCGCATGCAGGTTCAAACATTTCCTTTATCCCTTCACATGATCTGCTCCAAAATGGAAGGGTCTTTAATCTTCTTATCTTCTGCCAGCAAAACAATCTTAGACATGATCTCCGCTGTCTTTGGGTCTTCATCCACAAATGGCAGAAACAGCTTTCCTCTCTTCTGGCTGTGTACAGGCAGAATGTGAAGCATAGCCCCGCCCTTCTGGTGCACCACGCCGCTTCCCAGATGAACCGTATAGCTTCCTCTGCTGCCTTCAATCACCGCATGGCTGCCGGTTAAAGCCACATTCTTTAGTCCGAACAGAGGCAGGTTAAACTCTGCAATGGCTCTGCGCATCTCAATGGTAGAGTGGCTGGTTTCCGGGTCCACGCCTCCTGCATGAGCCACGCTGACTGCCAGATCCACATCCCTCATGACCTCGCTGTAAATCAGGTCCGGCACATTTTCTATTGTAAGAGCTTCATACGTCTTCCTGTCAGAAAATTCCACCCACTCCAGCGTAGGAGCTTCCGCATCACTTGGGGAAAACCAGTCTGCCAAAGCATAGATCCTTGCCACAATATTTTCTTTATAGTATACCTTCTGCAGCCCTTCCTCATAATCTGCAGCCCAGCGCCTGCTTTTCAGGCATCCGACTGTCTTCTGAGGCTGAATCTGGTTTCCTGCAAACATCCTGGAATATTTCTGCCCCAGTTCTTCCGGAAGCTTTACATACAGTTCCCGGAATACCTGTTTAAACGGCTGCCGGATCTGATGCTCAAACAGATATTTCTGGTATTCGTGCCAACTTCCTGCCCGATACAGATCAAGCGGATGGGCAATGCGGATTTTTTCACTGCCGTCCAGCATGTGGGTCTTCCCGTCCCAGGAAGTCATACTTACTTTTAGAGTGTTTTGGGCCTTATCAGCTTCCAAAGGTTCAGACCATGTATCTATAAATCCCATAAAATCTCCGCAGGCAAATACCAAAGGCTTTAAAATAGCCTTTACCACTGGATTCTCCATCAGCCCCCCGGTCTCTGCCGCTGTAAACCAGGAGCCGTTTTCCATGGATTCCTCCATCATTTTCTTTGCCCGCACATGCTGGTCTTTCAGTTTCCTGTGGGCCTCTTTCAGCTCCAGCACGTAAGGGTCCTTCCCCAGCTGCGACGGAACCGACTTAAGGTTTTTCCCGTTCTTCTGGCACAGGATCTGGCTTTTACCCTCTTCATCAATGGAAAGGCACAGGTTCGTATCGCTTACCTGCTTCCACTGCATATAAGGGGCAAATTCTTTTGCCAGCCTGGTTTCCATCCGCAGCGTCAGCCTGGTGACGTCGGCAAACCCGGCATGGACGCTTAAATTTACTAAAGCAATCTCAGCAGCCTTTGTCTCGCTGGCCCGCCTCTGTGCGCCGAACTGCTTTGCCTCTTTGGAAAAGTTCTGGATAAACTGGTACCGTGCCAGCATGTCCGACTCTTCATTTCCGCCAAAAGGCACCAATCCGTAACTCATCAGCAGATCTTTATTTCTCTTAGCCGCAATCTCCGCCTGCAAGGCTTCCAAAGTCACTTTTCCCGTGGCTGCATCTGCATACTTCCTGGCTCTGGAATGTTTCTGTCCGTCGGAAATGTACTTAGCCGCTTTATAAAGCAGGCTGAAGTTCTTTTCCCCTAACAGCCCGTAACACTCCCTGAACCAGTCGATGTCAAAAGCGCCGTCCTGCAGCTCTTCATCAGACAAAGGCGTATATCTGGTAATAATGGCCTTTTTCTGATCATCAAACCGCTCGTTCATATGGGCCATAAAGTAATAGCATCCGCTTTTTAGCCCGGCGAAACCCAGGTACTCTTCAATTATATCTATCCACTGAGGCGCATACATGGCTACCTCCACCAGCCGATCAGCCTTGATGCTGGTTCCTTTTAAAGCCTCTTTAAGAGTCTGGCCGCTGTCGCCCTGGGCCGGATAGCAGGCTTTCAAAAGCTGGCTTAACACTCCTCTTTTACTGTGATCCGGATTGTAAGACCAGCAATAGTAGGCGTCACGGCTCAGAGGGTCCTTTCCCAGGGCCATAAGGATGCGGATCAGCCAGGAAGCCCCCTGGATATAGGAAATCCCCGCCATATCCGCAGTTACCCGCGTCTCCTCTTCTCCCCGCCGCAGCTCCATATCCACAAACACCGGCACAATGGCATCATACAGCTCTTTTATCAGTTTCCCGCACCAGGTATCGGGGCCTGCCAGATCCTCCCCTTGGTCTAAAACCTGGCCAGCCATCTCATTGCCAAAAAACTGGCTCCAGGTCCGCCAGTTGCCGGATTTCTTATACTCGCCTTTTACCATCCGGCAAATAGCCTGCAGCGCAGAGCCTCTGTGGAAATAGTTGAGCACACCTTTGTACAGCACATCTTTTGTCACCAGCCCGAGATGGTATGCTTTCAAAAACCAATACGGAACCATGGCTGTCATGTTTTCTGCTCCCCTCCTCATCTGGTTCCTGCCGCCTGCCGCAAACTGGCTTCGCTCCCGGTTTTCCCTGCATGTAAGCTCCAGCCCCCAGGCCGCATAAAACGCTCTTTTAAACTCCTCGTCCGTTTCCCAGTACCTAAGCCCTTCAAAAAAACGGTCAAAAAAACGCAGGCCCGTAATGCATATCTCCTCCTTGGACATAGCCCCTCTCCAGTTTTTATACTCATAGGGAATCATCATGGTCTTCTTGTTCATAATGGGCGTCATGGCTGTCATAGCATAAATCCCCGCATTAAGGAGAAGTTTTCTGTCTAAAAATTCCGTGCGGTAAATGGATCGGATCTCGTTTAGCTGTTTTGGGTATTCCACAGTGAAAGGCTCAGGTTTAAACGGCATTTTCCCCATAACTGCCTGATAAAAGCTTCTTCCGTTTTCATATGCCTGGCTGTTTGTAAGGAGCATTCTGGCCTCTATCTGGATAAATGCGCCATAATCTCCGATCTCCTCCTCATAAAACGCCCTCAATTCCTTTTCCAAAGGGTAGTTTTCCAGGTACGGCTTTGCCGGACGATCCTTCAGCCGCCAAAAGGAATTTCCTACCAGCTGCGTCTCTCCGCTGGCAGACAAGTACTCATAGTCTTTATGTTCCCTGATCAGATTGTCCAGTTTCTTTATTTTCTCAATAACCTCTTTCTCCGTTAAAGTCATGCATGCTTTAACGGCGTCTGCCTGAGCGCTGACTTCAGGTATTTCTTCCAAAGCTTTATAATCGTAAAGGCCGAATCCTATGTCATCCGCTGCCCGGGATTTTTCCCCGCCCAAAATCTCTGAAAGAAGCACCCTCTCCTTGTCCGTAGGATTTTCCACTGCCAGCGCCAAAGGTTTTGCCTTCTCATAGAGGGCTGTTCTCTCACTGTCTTTTGACAGGCGCAAAAGAATATCAAGGCCGGCGCTGCGCTTCTCCTCCTTCTTATCCTTTAGAAGCCGCTTTAAGCATTCCGTTATTCCCCCATCGTCCTGAGTCATTAGGAACGACAAAAGCTCCCTTCGCAGACTGCTTCTTTTAAAACGCAGCATATCCTCCATAAGGCGGTAATCTTCTCTTTCCAAAGAAAGTTTTTTTACCAGGGAAACCGCCTTTGCGGAGGCATTTTCCTGGGCAAGGCCCATGTACTGGATCAAAAGTTCTTTTTGGGTCCGGTCTGCAGGCCGGTGCAGCAGCAGAACCAGATAATTGCTTCTGCTGTAATTTCCTGACATGTTCCCCAACAGTGCAGCCGCCCTGGTAATCTTTTCCTGGTCTTCCAGAACATAAGCCAAAAACGCCAGCTGCTCAATAACCTGGGTCTGGGAAAGTTCTACCTGATACCACGGAAATATGCAGGGAGCATATACCAGGCCCTTTTTCGGAAGCTGTTCATAAATGTTCAGGAATTTGCCATACAAGTCCTCTGCCTCCTGCCGATCTGTGTAATAGTTCGTCAGCACCGGCCTTAACGGCTCCTCCCTCTCCGTCTGCCTGTATCCGTCTTTCTTGTACAGAAGATCCTGTATCCAGCCCCTTAAGGGATAAGAGAAAGCAGGCAGAAATGCCGCCACCAGCTCCAAGTCATCCCAGTATTCCAAAATCACCTTCTTTGCCGCCATGCCCTGGATATTGCTGTCAAATAAACTCTGGTTGTAATAGGAACAGGTCAGCTTCTGATTCTTAGTCCCGCAGTCGATGAGACGCATCATCACCTGGACAGCCTCATTTGCCTCCTCAAATCCCAGCGCCCACAGGCCTGTACTGATTGCTATGGAATCATTGGTCTGAAACTGCTCCATGCAAAATGTCCTGTCTCTCAGGCATTTTCCCATAAGCTGAAGAATCTTCAGGCTGATTCTGTCCGTATGATTCTCGTCAAATATCCCGATCCAGGTAGCTGCCGCCCTTTTTACTGAAGAATATCGGATCAGATCATGTTCCTCTATTACGTTTAGAAGCAGGAGAAATGCCTCTTTCGTTCCCTGATCCATGGCTTCACAGATGCTCTGGCGAAGCCCTTCCTGAAGCCTGGCAGCCAGAAGGAGATCGCACAAAAGCCGATGCAGCCTGCTGCTGCCGCTGCGGATGATTCCCAAGATCATCTGCCTGTCCAGATATGCAGTGTTATTTTCGCTTAAAATCAGTTCCTCCAATGCATTTATGACCTTTTCATTGCCTCTGTCAATCTCCGCTGCATAAATATAGCTGAAGCCATTGTCAAAATTCCAGCAATGGCTTATGTAATCCCGTTTTTCCTCGTCCATGCGCCTCAAGATGTAATCTTCCACAGGAACGCCGCAGAATCCCAGGTTATCATAAACTGTCAAAAGGGAAAATGCCTGTCTGACAGAGGGGCCGTAGTTGGCCGTCCGGACGGTTCTGCGGTTCCATCCCCAGGAAAACGGAAATTTATTTAATTTATCTATTATATAGAGGAAAGACTCTCTGTACTCCCTGGGCACAAAGGCCTCCATAAGTCCATGTTTTTTAAACCAGCCTGAAGGCACTGACCCTCCTTTATCATCAGAAGGCATCTGATAAAACTTTGCCGCCACCTGGCCTATCAGGTTCTCTCTGGTTTTCGTATTCCCCATTATCTCCTGGGCAAAAAGCCTGTCCTCCTTTCCAAGCCTTCCAATCCGCTTTTCCCTTTCCTCTTTCCGCACCCTGTCAATGGCCATTCTGGTGCCTGCATCATACTCTCCCATCACTACCACACCCTTCCTGAAAGCATTGTTAACCTGACAAATGTAAAAATCCCCTTCTGCCCAATAGCTTCATCCAGTCTCTCCAAAGGCCTTTCATCCTGAAAAATTCGGTAAATCCCATCCTCAAAGCACTGGATAGCATTGTCCTGAGCCTGCTTTAAATCTGTTTTTTTCTCCCCGTAAAGGGTTTTGAACGAAATCCTTCCTGACTCTGCCTTATCCTCAATCTCCTGTTTTGTAAGGCACTCTATCAGTTCCCCCGATTCCTGTCCTTCCAACCGCTCATCATACTCTCTGACTCCCGCTTCCACTACTGCCAAAATAAGCTCCCTGACCGTAGATGGAGTTGTTAAAAGGCGGTAAGTCCTGGGTTCCACAGATTTTCTGCGTTTTCCCATATGTTTTATATTGACTTTTATTTCCATAAGCAGCCTCCTTAAAAAAGTACCCTGTATTTTATCACGATCCGTTTTGTCTATAATCTGTCTAATCTCAGCCGCAGAGACTTTAACTCAAACATAGGTATATGACACGTTCATTTAAATATACAAAAAACCCCTAAATCCCGGCACTTTCCCAAAGTCCCGATATTCAGGGGAATATCCAAAAGCACGTGATGGGAATCGAACCCACCTCTCCAGCTTGGGAAGCTGGCGTTCTACCGATGAACTACACATGCATATATAAATGACCAATCCGGGAATCGAACCCGGGTTTACGCCGTGAGAGGGCGTCGTCTTGACCGCTTGACCAATTGGCCTTTCCTTAATGCTCTCATAGTATACCACGCTTTGTTTTATTTTTCAACCCTTTTTTAATCTTTTTATCTTTTTTTACTTTTTTTGTTATTTCCTGCTATTTTTTGTTGCTTTTTCATTCTCCGGAATAGCAAAAATGCCTTACCTGCCCTTGCGCACCTGCCTGTTAATGGGATATAATAAAAACCAAACTTATGTACGGTTAATTACAGGAGGTTAAAACATGGCATCTGAAAACCGCACTTATATTGCGCTTGATCTTAAATCCTTCTACGCTTCTGTAGAATGCATGGAGCGCCGCCTCGATCCTCTTACCACCAACCTGGTGGTAGCCGATGTAAGCCGCACGGCCAAAACCATCTGCCTTGCCGTCTCCCCTTCCCTGAAGTCTTACGGCATTCCCGGCCGTCCCAGGCTGTTTCAGGTTATCCAAAAGGTTCAGGAGATCAATTCCCGGCGGCTGCTTCTGGCCCCCGGCGGCCGCTTTTCTGGCTCTTCATGGAATAATCAGGAGCTTGCCCAATCACCGGAGCTGTCTTTGGACTATATTACTGCCCCGCCCCAAATGGCTTTATATATGAAATACAGCACAAAAATATATGATATTTATCTGAATTATATTGCACCTGAAGACATCCACCCATACTCCATTGACGAAGTCTTTATTGATGCCACCGGATATCTGTCCGTATATGGTCTTTCCGCCCGGGAGCTTGCCACGAAAATCATACTTGACGTTCTGGAAAAGACCGGCATAACTGCCACTGCCGGGATCGGCACCAACCTTTATCTCTGTAAAGCTGCCATGGACATTGTGGCAAAACACGTTCCTCAAGACAAGTACGGGGTAAGAATTGCCGTTTTGGATGAAATGTCTTACCGCCGCCTTCTCTGGTCCCACCGTCCTCTGACCGATTTCTGGCGCATTGGACATGGATATGCCAAAAAGCTGGAAGAACACGGATTATACACCATGGGAGATATTGCCCGGTGTTCTTTGGGAAGTGCCGATGAGTTTCACAATGAAGAACTTCTCTACCGCCTTTTCGGCATAAACGCAGAACTGCTCATCGACCACGCCTGGGGATGGGAGCCCTGCACCATTGGTGATATTAAAGCCTACAAGCCTGAAACCAACAGTATCAGTTCCGGACAGGTTCTTCACTGTGCATATTCCTTTGACAAAGCCAGGCTGGTCATAAAGGAAATGGCGGATCAGCTGGCTCTGGATCTGGTGGAAAAGGGGATGGTGACGGATCAGCTGATTCTCACCATAGGCTATGATCGTGAAAACCTTACAGACCCCAAAATACGTCAGTCATACCATGGCCCGGTTACCACAGACCATTATGGGCGGAAAGTCCCAAAGCACGCTCATGGCACCGTAAACCTTCCCCGCAGAAATTCCTCCGCAAAATGGCTGACAGATGCCGCCCTGGAATTGTTTGACCAGATCACCGACAGAGGGCTGCTGATCCGGCGTATTGGCCTTGGGGCAAACCGCATCGTGCCGGAAAGCGCCGCCTCTGAGCAGGAAGAATTCCGGCAGCTAAGTATGTTTATTGATGAGGAACTGCTTGAAAAGCAGCGCAGAAAAGAGGATGCTTTCCTGAAAAAGGAAAAGCAGCTTCAGCAGGCCCTGCTGTCTGTAAAAAAGAAATACGGAAAAAACGCCGTGTTAAAAGGGCTCAGCTTTGAAGACGGCGCAACCGCCAGAGAGAGAAACCGCCAAATCGGCGGTCATAAGGCCTGATCATAAAAGAAGCCTTCAATAGAAAGGAAAATCATATGGATATCCATGACCTGTACAAAGAGCAGCACCGCTATGATGACATTATAAACCTGCCCCACCACGTTTCCTCCGTCCATCCTCATATGCCCCTGTGTGACAGGGCAGCCCAGTTCTCTCCCTTCGCCGCCCTCACCGGCTACCATGATGCCGTGGAAGAAACAGCCAGGTTTACTGATGAAAAAAGAGAACTGGACGAAAACAGCAAGGCAGTTTTAGACGGAAAGCTTCAGATGATCCAAGATAACTTAGGCAGGCCAATGAAAATTTCCGTAACCTATTTCCAGGCTGATGCAAAAAAATCCGGAGGGTCTTATGTAACCGCCGTTGGTACCGCAAAAAAGATCGATCCCTGCAGGCGCATGCTGGTTATGGACAGCGGACTGGCTGTACCGATTGATGATATTGTGGATCTTACCAGGCTTGAGCCCGGCTGGCCAGCTATTTAACACAATAGGGATAATTGACAACCTATGCCTTCCATGGTAAAATTTACGTATCAAAAACAGAGGGGGTTTATTATGTCATTTCCAAAAAATTTCTTATGGGGCGGCGCAGTAGCTGCCAATCAATGCGAGGGGGCCTATTTAGAGGATGGCAAGAAATTATCTGTACCTGATATGCTTTTAGGCGGCGATGTCAATACGCCAAGAACATTCCTTCCTGTGTCTGACCCTAACGCATTCTATCCCAGCCATCAGGCCATAGATTTTTACCACCATTATAAAGAAGATATTGCTCTTCTGGGTGAGATGGGGTTCACATGCTTCCGTCTGTCCATTAACTGGGGCCGTATCTTCCCCAACGGCGACGACGAGACGCCTAATGAGGCCGGACTTAAATTTTATGATGATGTTTTTGACGAGTGCAGAAAGCATGGCATTGAACCGCTGGTTACTTTGTGCCACTATGAGATCCCATGGAATATCGTAACGAAATACCAGGGTTTTTCAAACAGAAAAGTCATTGACATGTTTGTAAAATACGCTGTCACCTGCTTTGAACGCTACAAAGACAAAGTAAAATACTGGCTGACCTTCAACGAGATCAACATCCCCTGCATGGGCGAAGGCGGCATCGGCAATCTTTACGGTCTGGGACTTATGGCTGACGAGGATATTAATGCCACAGAACCCATTAAATTAAGCGACTTAAAGTCAGACCCCCAGTCCACATTTGAAGCTCTTCACAATGAGTTTGTTGCAAGCGCCCTGGCAGTACAGAAAGGCCATGAGATCAATCCTGACTTTATGATCGGCAATATGATCGCCCATGTGACGCTTTATCCGCTGACTCCAAATCCGAAAGATATTTTCACCTGCTATCTGGAAGATAACTTTAAAAACAACATCTGCGGCGATGTACAGATCCGCGGCGAATATCCCACCTTTGCTTTCAAATATTTTAAAGATCACGGCATTGACACATCCTTTATTACTCAGGAGGACAAGGATATTATTAAGAAAGGCGTCGTAGATTTCTATACCTTCTCTTACTATATGTCCAACTGCGTTACCACAGACGAAAGTGCTGAGAAAACAGCAGGGAATATGTCAGTAGGCGCAAGGAATCCATATCTGAAGGCATCTGACTGGGGATGGCAGATCGATCCTCTCGGGCTTCGCTACACCCTGAACATCCTCCACGACCGTTATCCCCACACACCGCTGATGGTAGTGGAAAACGGCTTCGGCGCATTTGACAAGGTTGAAGAAGACGGCTCCATCCACGACAGCTACCGCATCGACTACTTCCGCGAGCATATCCGCTGCATGGGCGATGCCATTGACGACGGAGTGCCGTTAATCGGTTATACCACGTGGGGCCCCATTGATCTGGTGTCTGCAGGAACCGGCCAGTACGCAAAGCGTTACGGTTTCATCTATGTTGACCGCCATGACGATGGAACCGGTGACTTCTCCAGAAGCAGAAAAGACTCTTTCTTCTGGTACAAGAAAGCCATTGAGAGCAACGGGGAAGATCTGGATTAGTTCCCAGGTTCATAAGGAATTTGGAATACAGGCTTTTATGAAAGAAGCCGGCTTTGCCAAGTCCAGGGCAGAGCCGGCCTTTTTGCCGCTTCTTATGTCACTCTACCCGCACCATCCGGTATCCGATTCCGATATGAGTCTGGATATACTGAGGCGAGTCTTCCCCCTTTTCCAGCTTTTTCCGCAGAGTGGCCATAAACACCCGCAGGGAGCCTACATCATTTTTCCAGCTGCTTCCCCATACGCTGCGGGTAATAAACTTGTGAGTCAGCACTTTCCCTGTATTCCGGGCAAGCAGGCACAAAAGCTTGTACTCCATAGGCGTCAGATGCATCTCCTCCTCTCCCAGGTAAGCGCACCCCAAGGCAAAGTCAATGCGCAGCTGCCCATTGACAAACACTGCCTCCTGTCCGCTGTTTTGCATCAGGGCCATGCGCCGTCTGGTAACCCGCAGCCTGGCCAGCAGCTCGTCCACAGAAAAAGGCTTTGTCAGATAGTCGTCTGCTCCTGCGTCCAGTGCGTCTATTTTATCGCTGTCCTCACTTCTGGCGCTGATAACAATAATGGGCACATTAGACCAGTTGCGAATCCGCTCTATAACCTCCACCCCATCCATATCCGGAAGCCCCAGATCCAGGAGAATAATATCCGGATTATGGGATGCAGCCTCCATAATTGCGCTGTTTCCGTTAACTGCCGTAGCAAAACGGTAATCATGGGCTTTCAATGTGGTGGTAATCAGGTTGCGCACCGGCGCATCGTCCTCCACCACTAGTATCTGGACTTTATTCATATAAGGTAACCTCCTCAAGGGGAAGGGTAAAGCTGAAAACAGCCCCCTTGGGCTCATGATCCCCTACGGCAATGGTTCCGCCGTGAGCCTCCACAATGGCTTTGCACAGAAACAACCCAAGTCCCAGGCTTCTGCGGTTATCTGCAATTTTACTGGTTCCACAGTAAAACTTTTCAAAAACCCGTTCCTTTTCCTTGTCCGGGATTCCGTTTCCGTTATCTGCCACCAAGATCTCTGCCATATTCCCCTTTTTCCTGGCCGTAACAGTAACCGTCATGCCATCTTCCGTATATTTTACCCCATTATCCACCATATTGGCAATAACCTGCACGATCAGTTTTGCATCTGCCCTGACAAGCAGCATATCATCTTCATAGATAACCTTTATCTGCCGGTTAGCCGCCTGGCGTCCCATATGCTTTATGGCTTCCTCTATGATATCGCTTAAAAGTTCCGTGGACGTATGAAGGGACATACGTCCCCCTTCAATGCGTGTAGCATACAGCAGATTCTCCACCAGATTAATAAGCCACATGGCGTCATCATAAATATCCGAATAAATTTGTCTCTTTGTTTCCTTGTCAAAACTATACCCATTGCTTATAAGACTGCTGGCATTTCCCAAAATAGTAGTTAGCGGCGTCCGCAGATCATGGGAGATCGTGCGCAGCAAATTGGCCCGCAGCTGCTCGCTTTCTGCAAGAATTGCAGCAGCCTCTTTCTCTCGGACGTTTTTCTCGTTTTCCAGTGACAGGGCGCATTCGCCTAAAATAGACAGCAAGATACCATGTTCCGCAGCGTCTAACGGGCCGTTGGCCGCTTCTATTCCTACAACGCCGTATACCCTGTCACTGACTCTGAGAGCCAGATAAGTATAGCGGGCATCGGAAAGAGTATCTGTGCCGGCCCCTGCCATATGGTTATTTTTCAACACCCAGTTTGCTGTCTCCAATTCCTTATCCATATGGAAAGAAGGCTCCATGGAAGATTTTTCTCCAAAAAAGCAGGGCTGTGACAGATGTCCGTCCGCATTTTCAAAAATAACCAGATTTCTGTCCAGCAACTGTCTGATCTGCTTTGCAGCAGCCTGAATAATTTCCGCCCTGTTTCCTGCTTTAGACAAAAGCTGATTGGTGTCAAACAATATTTTTGTCCTGTAAGCAATCTTTGCCGACTGCCCTGCCTGCTCTTTGTACCGGATAGCCAGCGTCCCCGTAATGTAGGCTGTCAGAAACAAAACCACAAAGGTAACAGGGTACCCTGTTTCATAGGCCACCAGAGAGAACCTGGGATGCGTAAACAAAAAGTTAAAAATAAAAACGCTGGCAATGGAAGATACAAGGCTGTAGATCTGATGAGAGGTAACAATGGAAGTCAGAAGCACCCCCAGAATATAAACCATGATAATGTTGGCCTCTGTAAATCCCAGCCGGTAAAATCCCAGGCTTAAGGCTGTTGCCCCTGTGAGAATACAGCCGCTTTTAGCCGTGTTTTCCACAACGTTTAACCCTTGCAGGCTCTTTGCCTTCCGAGGCCTGTATCCCTTGTCCGTACTTTGATCTGGAATAATGTGGATATCCGTTTCCGGCACATAGGAAATCAGCTGTTCCGTCAGAGGCATTTTCCCCAAAAAATATTTCCTGGTAACGGCACTGCGCCCCAGCACGATCTTCGTAATACCAAAAAGCCTGGCAAACTCTGCAATCTGATAAGGCACATCATCCCCATAAACCGTCTCAATATTAGCTCCCAGCTGCTCTGCCAGGCTCTCGTTTTCCCTCAGCCTCTCCCTGTCTTGGGCCGCAGCCGCCTTAAAATCCGGCGTTTCCACAAATAACGCCGTAAACTGACTGTTAAATGCCCTTGCCATTCTGGCAGCCGTCCTGATGATCTTAGCATTGGAAGGAGCAGAAGAAAGACACACCAGAATATGCTCATCTGTGTGAAAGCCGCTTTTCTGCTGCCTGCGGGCCAGGCGTTTTACCCGGTCTGCACACCGCCGCAGGGCAATTTCACGCAGGGCGGTCAGCTGCTCCATTGTGAAAACAGAATCCTCCTCAGATCCTTTCAACCGTTCGATTAATTCCCCAGGCTCCATATCAATCAGCTCCACCTGGTCCGCCTGGTCAAAAACGAAATCCGGAATCCTTTCCCACGTCCTGATTCCCGTAATGTCTGCAACGGTATCATGAAGGCTTTCAATGTTCCCTACATTCACCGTAGTATACACATCAATTCCCGATTTCAGCAGCTCGTCTATGTCCTGATACCGCTTCCGATGGCGGCTTCCCTGCCCGTTGCTGCAGGCCAGTTCATCTATCAGGATCAGGTCAGGCCTTTTCTTAAGCGCCTGATCCAGATCCAATCCGTCTTTGTCTGCCGGGCCAATCCTGTCAAATTCCCTTAAAAGCAGAACTACATCTTGGGATGCCCGTGTCCCGATGCACCCCACCGCCACATTCAGGCCCTGAGCCTGCTGCCCCTGGGCCGCCTTCAGCATGGCGGCTGTCTTTCCGATGCTTTCTGCATAGCTGAAAAATATTTTCAGCTGGCCTTTTTGGTCTTTTTCCATCCGGCTTGCCTCCTCTTGTTTTTTCAAACAGCCCCCAGCTTTTGAAGCTGTCCGGATACTAAATTTTACCACAAAGCATGTCTTTTATCCACTGGCCGATTATGCAAAAACACCTGTCACTCAGGTGTTTTTTGTCTGAAGCTTTATATTTTCGCATTTACCGCAGCCAAACTTATCCATTTGCCGCTTCCTGCGGCAATTTCCCTTCTCCACAGTATCTTTAGGCTTTTCTGCCAAGATCAGGCTTCCCTCAGCGTTTGTTTTTCTGCCTTCCTGAGCTTCCAGCCAACAGTCCAGCCTTTCCATAACCAAAAACAGAAATGCAAAAACCCCGGCTGCACAGCATATCAGCATAATCTCTTTCATTTAAAGCGCCCCCTTTACATGGACTCTGGGAATCTCCAGAGTGTTCAAATGTGAAAACATTTCTGAACCGCTTTCTGCTTCCCTAAAACCAATATGGATTTTTCCCTGCTGAGGACTGTATCCGCAGCAACATTCATGTTCAGCCGTCCATTCTCCCGAATCCCCAAAATATTGATTCCATATTTCTTGCGGATATCAAGCTGAAGGATGGTCCTCCCATTCCACATGTCAGGAACTGACAGTTCAAAAATGGAATAGTCTTTATCCAGTTCAATATAGTCTAAAATATGCTCCGAAGTGCACCTTATGGCTGTCCACGACGCCAGCTGCTTTTCCGGATACACCACCTCGTCTGCACCGTTTCTCAGCAGAAACTTTTCCTGCACTCCCCTGGAAGCCCTGGCAATCACCTTCTTTGCCCCCAGTTCTTTAAGGAGTGAGGCAGTTTCCAGAGAACTCTGGAAATCATCTCCTATTGCTACAATGCATGCATCAAAGTTCCTTATGCCGAGAGAAGAAAGGAACTCCTCATTGGTACTGTCCCCAATCTGAGCGCTGGTGACAAAAGACAGCACACTGTTGACCCGCCCCTCAATATAATCTACAGCCATAATCTGGTGATTCATCTCATACAGCTTCATGGCAATATGCTTTCCAAACCTTCCAAGACCAATAAGCAATATACTTTTCATAATCAGCTTTCCTCCTACCCAACCATCAGTTTTTCCTGGGGAAACCTTGCCCCGCTGCTTTTCTTTGTATCATCTAAAGCTGCAAAGATCAGAGTCAGGCCTCCTACTCTGCCGATATACATTAAGAGGATCAAAATACATCTGGATATTATCCCCAGGCTGGGAGTAAGTCCCAGGGTCAGGCCCACTGTAGCCACTGCAGAAGCGGTTTCAAACAAGCAGGACAAAAGAGGCAGCCCTTCCATGCGGCTGATTATAAGCCCTCCGCTTATAAACAGCGTCAGATACATGATTAAAATCGTTACCCCATCCCGCACCGTTTCCTGGGCAATCCTGCGCCCGAAAAAATGAGCGTGTTCCCTGTGGCAGAACACGGATACTGCTGTAGAAAACAGTACTGCCAGGGTTGTGGTCTTCATGCCGCCTGCCGTGGAACCGGGAGATCCTCCCGCCAGCATCAGAAGAATCATGACTGCAAGCCCTGTTTCGCTTAAAAGCCCCAGATCCGCCGTATTAAACCCTGCCGTCCTGGGAGTTACCGACTGAAAAGCGGAAAGAAGAATCCGCTTTCCCACAGGATCGCCGGAAAACTCAAAGAAGAAAAAATACAGCGTAGGAACTGCTGTCAGAATGCCGGAAACCGCAAGGATCACTTTGCTCTGCATCCGGTATTTCCGTATATGGTACCTGTGGGTCTTAATATCGTCCCATGTTATAAAGCCTAATCCTCCTGAAATAATCAGAACCATTATGGTCACGTTCACCGTCGGATTTTCTGCAAAATATGTAAGGGATGAATAAGGCTTTCCTTCCCCCATAAGGTCAAATCCCGCATTGCAGAATGCAGATATGGAATGAAACACTGCCCTCCATATTCCTCCTGCTGCTCCATACTCCCTGCTGAAAGGCAGCGCCAGAACGGCGGCGCCTGCAAGTTCAAACAGCACTGTCATCTTAATAATGAATCCTGTCAGGCTCACAATTCCTCCAACTTTATGGGCGGAAATGGCTTCCTGCATGGTGCTTCGCTGCTTTAAGCTGATCCTTCTGCCAGACACCGTAAAGACAGCCACAGCCACGGTGACTACCCCCATGCCGCCGATCTGTATCAGCATAAGAATAACTGCCTGGCCGAATCCGCTCCAGTAAGATGCTGTATCCTGAACCACCAGCCCTGTTACACATACTGCTGACGTGGAGGTAAATAATGCATCTGCAAAAACCGCCCCTTTGCCGTCCCGGGTGGACATAGGCAGCATGAGAAGCAAAGCCCCCAATAGTATTGCTGCGCCAAAGCCAAGAATAATAATCTGTGATGATGATAATCTTTTTTCAATCCTTCCCATATTTCATACCTCTGTCTGGATTTTATAGTTCCATTATGGCATGAAAGGCGTGAAGAGTGTATTAATGTAACAGGGATGGCATTAATATTGTATTAAGAAAAATTGTACCGAAAACTATCTGTATATGGGGAAAAATGTGCTGAATATTGACAAAAAGAAAAAAACTATAGCAATTTATGTTAATTTCTAGTAGAATCACAAGTGAGGCTTTTATAAAGCACATTTTCTTTATACAATTTACAGGTGGACTAATTATGGATATCTTTAACGTAATCACGCTTTTTGGCGGATTGGCTATGTTCCTCTACGGTATGCGCATGATGGGCGACGGTTTAAAAGCCAGTTCCTCCGGCCCGCTGAAAAAGGCCATGGAACGAATTACCGGCACCCCTCTAAAAGCTTTTCTTCTGGGTCTTGTCGTTACTGCAGTGATCCAGTCCTCAACCGCTACTATTGTCCTGACCTCCGGCCTTGTAGGCGCAGGTATTATTTCCCTCCATCAGTCCCTGGGAATCATTGTCGGCGCAAACGTGGGCACTACTGTCACCGGACAGATTATCCGCCTGCTGGATCTTAATTCGTCAGGAACCTGGTTTCTTCAGTTTCTGAAGCCCTCAACTCTGGCGCCTTTGGCCTTAATCGTCGGCATTATTATTCTTATGGGGGTAAAGTCCCATGATCTGGATAAAGCGGGGCATATTATCATTGGCTTTGGCATTCTGTTTTCCGGACTTCTGAATATGACAGACGCAGTGGAAATCCTTTCTGACAGCGGAATCGTAGAGCAGCTGTTCTCCCGGCTGGGAGAGAATCCTTTGCTTGGCTACTTATCCGGAGCCGGCGTTGCCTTTGTTCTGCAGAGTTCCTCTGCCACTATTGGCATCCTGCAGGCATTTTCTACTTCTGGGCAGCTGAGTTTTGGCGAGATCTATGCTGTTTTGGTAGGCGTTTATCTTGGAGACTGCGTGACCACTGCCATTGTGTGCAACATAGGCGCAAAGCCGGAAGCCAAGCGGGTAGGCGTGGTAAATATTCTGTTTAATCTGTGCAAGTCTGTCCTGACCCTTGCCGTGATCATGATCATTCACAAAGCCGGACTGTTGGACGGTATATGGGATCGTGCCATTTATTCCGGAGGCATTGCCAATGCCAATACGATCTTTAATCTGGCCTGCGCATTTGTTCTGCTTCCCTTTGTGGGGATCTATGAGAAAGCCAGTCACAGGCTGGTAAAGGATGAGCCAGCGGCGGCTGGAAAATATGACGAGATGCTGGATGCTTTAAACCCTGTCTTTATCAGCACGCCGGCTATGGCCTTTGGGCGCTGTTACGATATCCTTCTGGTAATGTTCCAGCTGGCAAAAACCAATATCAGCCGCGCCTCTTCCATGTTTACCCAGTATGATCCGGAAACCATGAAGCTTATTGAGGAAGATGAGGATTATATTGATGCCATTGCTGATCGGGTAAGCAATTACCTGATTCAGATTTCTGCTACCATCACCTCCCATTACCATGTGGAGATCATGAATTATTACTTTTCCGCCATTACGGAGTTTGAGCGTCTGGGGGATCATGCGCAGAATATAGCTGGGATTGCGTCGGAACTTCATGAAAAAGACAATATATTTTCCAAAGACGCATTATCAGAGTTAAGCGTGCTCTGGCAGCTTTTGGACACCATTCTGGATCACACCAATGAAGCATTCCGGAAACAGAACCTGACAGAAGCCCGCTGCATTGAGCCTTTAGAGCAGGTTGTGGATGATATGGTAAATGTGTTAAAAGAACACCACCTGGATCCATTTTCACTGTAA
>CATLBO010000022.1 GCA_949879025.1 uncultured Hungatella sp.
ATGACTGATCTTCCATTGCATTCGCTTCCACTTCCCGCCGCCGTAGCCACCACCCCAAGAGGCAAAGGCTCAAAGTCAAAGATTCCGGGCCTTGCCCAGAAGTTTTCCCATAGGTTCCCCTCATACCGGACAGTCATGGAGATTGCTTTGCAGCAGTCCATCACCGAACCGCCGCCGACAGCAAGGATCAGCCCCACATGATGTTTTCTGGCAACTTCCGCTCCTTCCAGGACTTTGGCATAGGTGACATTGGCCATTATGCCTGGAAACTCCACAATCTCTTTTCCCGCCCCATTTAAAATGGCAGTCACTTCATCATAGACCCCGTTCTTTTTGACCGAACCGCCTCCATAGGCAAGCATGACCGTATCCCCATATCCCTTTGTGAGACAGGCCAGGTATTCTTTCACACAGCCTCTCCCGAAAAATACCTTTGTCCCGTTTTCAAAAATAAAATTGTTCACCCTTCACCATTCCTTCCTGTTATTGCGTCCCCTTACCTGTATCAATTATAAATAAGTTGCGCCATGAGGAGAAGTCTCCCTTTGTTCATCAGTTGATACTTAATGGTTATAACTTCATTCGGAAAATCGGGACAAAAAAAGAACCGAAATACTCTTCCGGTATCCGGTTCCTTTTCGAAACATTTTCTATTTGCTTAATCCATGCATTCTACGTTCAGCTCAGAGATGAACGCTTCCGTTCCATCATCCACGAAAATCCCCAGAGAACCATGCCGTCCCCTGCCATGTTTCATATCCTTGACTACAAGAACCGGCTGTTCCTGCCCGTTTATATAAAACCTCGCTTGTTCATTTTCTATGACCGCTTTTAAAGTGATCCACTCATCAAGGGCTATATCCACTGGCGCCTCATAATCCCCAATGCCAAATTCCCTGAAGTATTCAAACGTATAACCCGGATAGGAAAAATACTGGCAGCCATGGGCCTTTCGCATCGGTTCCTTACAGTCCCGACCGTTGGCTGGCCTTATATAAAAAGACTCAAATTCACAATCCGCCTCGTTCGCCCTGTAGACGATACCTATAAAGCCTCTCGCATAATCCGGCGCATCTGGCAAAAGGCGGCTGAGCATCTTTACTTCGATCACGCCATTGTGAAATGAAACGCCGTTTACCTTTGCGTAGGTATTTTCATCCCATTTTTCAATCTTTTCGTTTTTTACAACACGCAGCACCGGTATTTTGTCCAACTCCCTGTTTTCAACAGCGGTGTGTACTGCGTCAAAATGCCCTGCCCTTACATCAATCTTCTGTTTCATACTGCCCCTCCTGGTTACTGTTTATTTTATTTACAGATCACTTCTGTTTGCTGTTCATAGTTTAACCGTTCCTGGCCGTACTGTAAAGCAGGCACAAATTTATCACTTAGTTACTTTCTGGTAACCTTCCTCTACTGTACCGCCGCTTTCACTGCCTCCAAAAACTGTTTCACGATCCCGGAAGGCTGGGGAGAATGGAGCAGGCCGAAGGGAATGCCGTGTTCCCATTCCACCGGAATCACCTTCAAAAGCGGATGTACGCTGGCCCATCCCGGTATGGCAAGCAGAACGTCATTGCTGTTCTCACATCGGTTAAAAGCCTCCATACTGTAAAAATCAAAGTCCACAATATGGATCCGGCTGTGGTTCTGCCAGATGTCGTCCCGAAGCCGGTCCACATAATGGCTCCAATCCCGGCGCATAAGCATCAGGTTTTCCCCATACAGGTCTTCCGGCTTAAGCCTGTCCTTTTCCGCAAGCCTGTGGTGAATGGAAACCGCACAGCAAAAGGACTCACGGGACAGCTCCAATCCTGCGCAGCGCCGCAGCTCCAGCATGGTTTCGTCAAAAATCCCTCCCACCACATCAATGTTCTTTCCTAAATTTCCCAGGATCTCCCTGGCGTTTTCCGGCGTATTCTCAAACGGAATGATCTGGAATTTCATGTCCGGACAATGGGTCTGTATCTTGGGCCACAGCGGCATAAGAAGCTGGGCCGGCGTCATGGGGGAGCTGCCGATCCGGATCACCTTGGTATCCTCCTGCATGGCATTCTTCGCTCTTGTGACAGAATCCCGGCAATACTGAATCACATATTTCGTATCCTGATACAAGGATTTTCCTGCTTTTGTCAAAATCAGCCCCCTGTGAGTCCTCTCAAATAATTTGACGCCAAGAGAGGCCTCCAGAAGGTTGATCTGTTTGATGACCGCAGTAGGGGTAATATAGGATTCCTCGGCAGCTTTGTTAAAGCTGCCTGCGTCCGCCACATGGAGAAATGTGTCCAGCTGTGGATTATACATAAGGCAGGCACTCCTTTGCATTCTTGATCTTTCAGCAGTATTAATAAGAAACAGTTTACCAGATATTCCTAACAAATGTCTAACAATTTGATAAACTATTTCTAAACTCCGAAAATTTTTCACCCCCTATGCTGATTGTTTGCCTCCACAATCTCCGTCAGGCGGATGAATTCGTTATGATAACGTTTATCCGGATTCTTTTCCGGAATGGTCAGCCGGATAGCATTCTTTGGACAGTGGTGGATACACGCCATGCATACCTGGCAGTTTTCTCCCGTATTCACGGCTTTCTGATTCTCCACACGGATACAGCCCCCGGGACAGACTCTGGTACAGACCCCGCAGCCGATACAATCCCCGGTCACCTCATAAAGATTTTTCCAGAGTTTTTCCGGTTCTCCTGCCGTTCTCTCTATAAAAGCCCTGTGCCATCCCCGGTCCTCCTCCGTCGCCGGCTGTATCAGGCGCTTCCTGGCGGCAATATCCCGCCGGATGGCCTCTATGTGTTCCTCCACCTTCTTCTCCGGGTTGATGGCCAGCTGCTCCTCCATGTCAAACCCCGGCAGGTAATTATCCACCATCATTATGGTGTTGATGTAATCCGCTTGTCTTTGGCAGGAATCCAAAAACTCTTTGGCAAGCTCCGCCCCTCCCCCATGCCTCTTTCCATAAGTCAGGACCAGGTAAAAATACTCCGTCCGAAACACGGCTTTCCTCAAAAATTCCTTCACCATGGCAGGCATCTCATGGCCATACAGGGGGCAGACCACCCCAATGGTATCCCCTTCAAAAACCAGTTCCTCCTCATGGATTGCCTGGGGAATACTGATTCGTTTTTCCTCTAACTTCTTTGCCACATACAGGCTGTTGCCTGTACCCGTAAAATAAAATACCATATCCTTCTCCCTCCTGTATTTGTCAATAGATCCTTATGCCCCAAAGCACCTTTGCTATTGAAAATGTTGTCCCTTTCTGCTATCATCATAACTGATACTTTGATTCATTGCTCTCACACCATTTTCCTTTGCTTCTGTTGGCATTATAACGGATATTTCCTATAAAGTACAATGTCGATAAGGAATACAATTATAAATTTTGTTTATACTGAAAGGACCTGCCATGATCGAACTCTATGAACTTCGGCAGTTCCTGGCCTTTGCAAAGGCCGGAACACTGTCAGAAGCCTCCGAAACCCTCCACCTTTCCCAGCCCGCCTTAAGCCGCAATATGAAAAAGCTGGAGGAGGATCTGGGCATTTCCCTTTTTCTCCGCCAGAAAAACAAACTGGAACTGAATGAAAACGGAATGTATGTGCTGGAGCTTACAAAGAAACTTCTGGAAGACGCGGACCTGCTGGTGGCAAAGGCCAGAGACTATGACAGAAGGAACCGAACCATCACCCTGGGACTGTGCGCCCCCGCCCCGGCCTGGCTCCTTACGCCGCTGATCTCCAACCTTTATCCCCATATGACCCTGCAGACCGAACTGAAGGACGAAGAGCGGCTGTTAAAAGACCTGGAAAATCAAGTGTACCATCTGGCAGTGGTCCACAGGCGGCCCAAAGACGGACCCTATTATGTAAAAGAATGCGGCAGGGAGAAGCTCTCCTTCTCCCTGCCCAAAGGCCACAGGTACGCCAGGCGAAAGAGCCTGTCCTTTCAGGAGATGAATGGAGAAAACATGCTCCTCATGTCTGACATCGGTTTCTGGGACCTTCTCCACAGGGAAAAAATGCCGGATTCCCGCTTTCTCACCCAGTATGACCGTTTCAGTTTCAACGAACTGGTGGAGTCTTCCACCCTGCCTTCCTTTATCACGGATCTTTCAGAAAAATACATTGAAACAGCCTCCGGCCGTGTGACAGTCCCCATCTCAGATGAGGAGGCATCCGTGACCTATTACCTTGTATGCGGGAATGATAAAAAGAAAGAATTTTCGGCGCTGTTCGCCGCACTGTAGGGTTTACTCCGCCTATTTTGTCATTCCTCTTCAAACTTGCATTTTGTCGTTGCCATTCTTTCCAGGGACTCCGTTGTCACCTGATAGAACGGCCTGTGTTTGTTGACGTCGGCAATCTGTTCCATCTCTTCCTTCAGGAGCGCAAAATCAAACAGATTCCCGTTTTCCCGGATATGTTCCTTAGACCTGCTGCCCGGAACCGCTCCCAGTCCCATCTGCATATGCCACCGCAGGATGATCTGGGCCGGCGACTTTTTGTACTTGTCAGCCAGCGCCAGAAACACCGGGTCCCCAAGCATATCCGCATTGCCATGTCCTAAGGGAAACCAGGACTGCAGCGCAATGCCGTTTTCGTCAAGAAAAGGCTTCACATGCTCCGCCGGATAGTAAGGATGGCACTCTGCCTGCATGACCATGGGCCTTACCTCGCACCGTTCCAGGATTTCTTCTATCTTTTCCACGGGAAAATTTGACAGGCCGATGGCTCTCAATTTGCCTTCCCTGTAAGCCTTCTCCAGCATTTTGTAGGCATACTTGTAGTTGTTCACTGGATGGTGCAGGATCATCAGGTCGATGTAATCCACCTGGAGCCTTTTCAGCGTGTCGTCAACGGCGTGATCCTGTTCATACAACGTCGGCCCCAGTTTCGTCTCCAGAAAATATTCCTCCCGTTTCCGCCCCGACTTCTTTAAGCCCTCCCCCACTTCCGCCTCGTTGCCGTAGCGGTTGGCCGTATCAATCAGGTCATAGCCGTGGTTTAAGGCAAACGCCACATTCTCCACAATCTGGCTGCCGGTCTGGCCAATGGTCCCAAAGCCCAGCTGGGGCATCGTGACTCCATTGTTTAATATAATGCCTGTATCAGTCATGGATCTTCCTCCCGTTGCACATACGGACAAACTCCGGATCAAAATGTTTCACCGCTGTACCCACATATCCCATATCCAGAGAAGAGATCCTCTTCATCTCCTCTTCACTCAAGGTAAAATCCCAGATGTCGAAGTTCTCCTCAATCCGCTCCTTGTGGGTGGACTTGGGGATGACCACCACGCCTCTCTGCACATTCCACCGCAGGATTACCTGGCCTACGGTCTTCTCATGTGCCGCCGCAATTTCTTTTAACATCTCATTTTCAAAGGGCTTATAGCGCCCTCCTCCAAGAGGCGCCCAGGCTTCCGGCACCACGTCATAGTAAGCCATAGTCTCCAACGCCTTTTCCTGGGTGTAATAGGGGTGCAGCTCCACCTGGTTGACCATGGGCCTGATCTTCATGGTCTCGCAGAAGTTGGTCAGCACGTGGGGATAAAAATTGGACACTCCAATAGCCTTTAATTTGCCCTCCCTGTAAGCGTCCTCCATGGCCCTCCAGGCGCTGAAATAATCCTTCATGGCCTGGTGCATAAGGTAGAGATCTAAGTATTCCAGCCCTGACTTTTCCAGAGAAGCGTCAATGGCCTTTTTGGCCGTCTCATAGCTTTCCATATCCTGCACCCACATCTTGGAGGTGATGAACAGTTCTTCCCTGGTACAGATTCCTTCTGCGATAGCATCACGGACCGCTTCCCCCACGGCGTCCTCGTTGGTGTAGGAGGCCGCCGTGTCAATCAGGCGGTATCCGGCCCGGATGGCATCCAGCACCGACCTCCTGCATTCCTCCTTATCCCGCACCTGAAACACACCGAATCCTTCCATGGGCATTTTTACGTTATTTGTTAATGTAACAAATTCCATTCCTATTTCCCTCTCTTTTTGTTATTTTCTGTATGAGCATGATTATAAAGCAGGTTTTCCGTAAAGTACAATGCCCTTTCTGCAATCTGCTATAATTTTAATTTATAGCAGTACATTTCTATTAATCCCGGCAGAGATAGCGGCCAATACATGTAACCATGTTTCAAAAACCTTACGCAGTTCCAATAGGCCCTGACTGTTGACAAACTCTTAAATAACGCTGAACTTCTTCCATGAGCCCTTTACAAACCGAATCCAGAAGATCACTGCCCGGATTCCCCAGTCAAGGCACATGGCAAAAGCCACGCCGATGACGCCCATGTTCATCCACACCGCAAAGATGACAGAAAACAGCACACGGCCTGCCACCGTTGAGATAAGACTTACATACATAGTAAATTTCACATCCCCTGCTGCACGAAGGCCATTGGACAAGGCTCCCGACAGAGGAAAACACACCGCATTAAACAAGTTGTGTATGATGACCAGAATCACCACCAGTCCTGATGCCTCCGCTGACAGCGCATAGCCTTTCAGCACAATGGGAGTTACCGCCAGAATAAGCCCGTTCCATATGATAGAAGACACAAAGGTCAGCTTCAAAAGCTTTCTCATATAATACTCTGCTGCTTCCTTGTCTCCTGCTCCCACGCACTGTCCCGTCACTGTCACAAACCCCAGCCCCATGGCCGTCCCCATGAGGGCAGCCACGGACCAGAAACTCTGGGCCACCCCATTGGCTGCGATCTGCGCCGTGCCGAACAGTGCGGTAATGCTGCTTAAGGCTACTTTGGCAAGCTGGAACAGGCCGTTCTCAATCCCATTTGGAATGGCTATCCCCAGGATTCTGCGAACCATAGCTTTATCCCACAGAAAAATGTGCTGTTTTTCCAGCCGAATCGCATTTCCTTTCTGAAAACACAGCCATGTGATGGCCACTGCTGAAAAGGCTCTGGCAATCAGGGATGGGTACGCCACTCCCGCCACCCCCGCATGGAGCAGGAACACGCCGACAGCATTTCCCGCCACGTTGATTCCGTTGGAGGCCAGTGAAAGGTACATAGTCACATTGGTTTTTCCCATGCTCCGATGCATGGCGGCGCCTGCGTTGTACACGGCCAGGGCCGGATAGGAGTAGGCCGATATCTGAAGATAGGTGACACAGGCTTCCATCACGTCAGGCTCCACCTCCCCGAAGAGGAGCTTTAAAAGCTGACGGTTTAACACCAGCACAACCCCTGTAATGAACAGGGAAAATACTGTTGAAGTCATGAGAAGCTGCCCCGAAGACAGATTGCCGTTGACCTGGTCTTTGCTGCCGATATACTGGCTCACCACAATGGCTCCACCGGCCGCCAGGGCGGAAAACAGGTAGATGAATATGGTATTAAACATATTCACCAGGGAAACCCCGGAAACTGCCGCCTCCCCGGCATAGCTTACCATAAACGTGTCCGCCACTCCCACCAGGACTGCCAGGAGCTGTTCCATAAACAGAGGCACAATTAGCGATTTTAAATCCCCGTTGGAAAATATCCTTCTTGCTTCCGGAATGGTCTGTTTCGGTTCTATGAGTTTTGCGATTTGCTCTTTCATCTTCATTCCCCTTTCAGATTCGATCGGTTATATCATCTGCTATATCATAGCTCTATTATATTAGGGAAACTGATTTATGTCTAATACTTAGTTTTAATTGCTAACTCATGCCTAAAAAGCATGATTTTAATTTGATCCAATCCACCTCAAGCCAACCGAAAGGAGCCCTTCCATCAGGTATAACTGTCAAGGATTACCATTATTTCGTCACATCAAGTTCTCGCAAGTTGTATCTTTTTTCGCTTTCCTGCTGATTCACTTCATTCATTTTGTCATACTTTGCCATCAGCAGATTCCAAACGCCACAAGACACTGTAAGCCCCAATGAAAGAAAAGCAAATCGATTTTATAATCCTCACCGCCAACCTGGACTCTGAATTCTTCATCAATAAACATAAAGTCCCTTCCAACCTCCAGAAATAGATCTTTCATCATGTGATACCAGCCATTCCGCAATTTCCATAATAAACGGACTCAAAATATCATCATCCTTTGTATACCTTTTTTGCCTCAATTCCACTCTGAGAACCCGGAAATATTGCTATCGGCGTGTTCAATCACTCGATCATACAATATAGGTAAATTAACCTTTTCACCATTGTATGTTTTGCAATACAGAGTAAAGAAAAGCAGATTTGACATTTCATAGCAAAAATATTCCAGTGGTGTAAATGGGATATTATAGTAATTCAGGAATTCTCTTACCGCTGAAATACTGTTATCCTCAAAACCTCTATGCAGCATGGTTACAATATCTCCCCGACCTTCCAGAAAGGAATCTGGTAAAATCAGCTTTTCATATTCTGGTCAATAGGATAGAATCAATTTAACCATAGGGTTCTCTTTAATCTTATCTATGATAGTTTCCAAAATATCAATCAGATCTTCAAAACTGTAGTCAAGTCTTAAATTTTTCATAATCTGCTCATGGATTGGATCATCAGAAAAATAGATGCCTGCCACTAATAACAGCTCTATTCGCTTCTCATAAAGTAGCTGCTTTTCTCTTTCAGAGATTGTTATCCTGTCCGGAAGCTTTATCAATATATCTATGTCACGGCTCTTACTTCCCAGTTTATAGTATTTTTTTAGTGCGTTCTCTCGCTCTTTCTGCTCTTTTTCGCTGTCATAAGAAAGTATATATTGTTCATTCCTCTCTGCCTCCAGCTTTTTGAGTTCCTCTCCAAAATTATCTATAAAGGTTGCAACAGCCAATCGAACCGTACTGCTCCATTAGATGGAATGATATAGAGTTTCAATATCCACATCCGGAAGGGTTGAGACAGCTTCTTCCAGTTTCCTTAAATAATCTCTTTTGTCGCTTGGTATAACAGTTCGCTTATCTCATTAAGAAGATCTGTCTTCTTCGCATTAAGATATTCTGCCGCTCTTTGATCATGAATGAATAAGGAAAGTTCATCCGAAAATACAGTTCCAACATTGAAGTCACGGTTATAGCGTTCTCCAAGTTCATCTAGCATATAACTTGTGTGAGTTGCAAACCATTTCTGCTGAATCGTATGATTTCCAAAATAGTATAAACCAAGGTAAGGATATTTGTTTCTTATGAGATCGAGAACTGTTGTATCCGTAACGAGTTGCATATCTATATTCGCCTTTATTAAACATTCTACTGCATTTACATATTATTTCGTCGTGGATGTAATTGCTTTATTGCAAAAAAGATATACGAGATCAACAACTCCATCTTTACCTGTATAGTATTCCGCTATCTTCTCGGCAGAATGTTTTATCTGTTCATAATGCACATCCTGATCAAAAAATTTTGCCTGAAAACCATTCCAGCGCTTGTTCGTTTCATCATAAATAGGTTCTGTTTCCAATCCATGATTATTTGGATTAGTATGGAGATACATGAACTGCTTATTTCCAGATAGATTCTCATTGGCAAATAACTGATGACACAAGTCTTCGAACTTAAACCGAATTCTGCGTACATCATGATTATATGTAGCAAAACTTTCCCGATTTATTTGCATTTCAATTCCCTCATCCTTCATATAGTAAACCAATATCACTGTATCCCAAATTTTAGCCTATTCTGTTTACTGATATTAGCATATATTGTCCAATCTGCAATTATTGCACCTCAGCACCTCTGAGTTTTTAAGTTCTGCTGCCTAATACCAGAAATAAAAATTGGCTTCTAGAATCCTACTCCTACAAGCCAGCTGCTGCAACACCATATACAATTATCGCTATTTTGTGCATACTGTTCCTATTTCCCCCATTTTACAAACGCTATGCACACAATACATTCTCAAAACCTTGCTCCATATTAGGAAATGAATCCATCCAGCCAGGCGGGCTGTATTCCCCGGCATAAGGACGCTGGCAGAAGAAGTTGCGTCTACATCTACCATTTCCGGATGTTCCACCTCTGTATTTTCTGCCCATGTAAAATTCGCAATCAGAATGCGGCTTTCTGCTTCAGGCTCCTGGGCCTCAACTATTTCAAATGGGGGTCCCTGTCAGACTCTTTGGCAGACCCACGGTTTTGGCTTACAAAAGGGGCAGCTTCCGCCATAGAATCACACCCATACAACGCAAAAGCCGTCACCGCCGCCATAATCCATAAACTTACTTTTTTCATGTCTTTCTTCTCCTCATTTCCCTCTCATTCTCCTGCCTTTTTGTTTTCTCCCTGCTTTCGGTTTTTCCCTCCGGTTTTGCTATTTCTTCATCTGCCGGGTATCCTGTTACTCCGCCAGTTCAAAAGTAACATCCACCCGTCCCGGAAGCTGGTGAAACACCGACAAGTCTGAGGTTACGATTCCCATAGGGAATACTTCCATGGTCAGGTTCGGACGGTCCGTCTGGGCATAAAAGATAGCTGCCGTATTGTTGGCCGGATTGCTGTTTCCCCTTCCTCCGTACCTGCGGCCCCGGAAGATGTCCGGGATAGTTTTTCCATAATTCCAAGACCCCTGATCCAGTCCTCAACCTGGCTGCCTGCGCCGGGAACATCCTCTGCTTCCACCGCAAAACCTTTTAGGGTTTCTGCCCCCGGGCACAATCCCGCTACCGTGGTGTAGCTGCGCCCCGCTCCATATCCGTCATGGGTACAGAAAGGAATCACTGTTTTCCCGGCCGTGTCTGCGGCCTGCAAAAAGGAATGAATGGCTCTGGGCACATCCGTTGCCCATACCGGATATCCTACAAAAACTACATCGTATCCTGACACATCCACCGGAGCGCCTTTTAGGGCCGGAATCACGCCCTCATCAGTCTCCTGGTGTCCCTGGTCTACTACATCCTGGAACTCCACAGGGTAGGTTTCCTCGGTCTGGATCAGATAAAGGTCTCCTCCAGTCACATTCTGAATCATTTTCGCCATATATTCCGTGGTTCCGTACTGCCAGTTTCCGTCTGCCACAATACTGGCAGAAGTGCTGGCATCCACATCCTCCGGATAGTCTGTATTTCCCCAACGGGAGAAATAGGCAATCAATACCTGGCTTTTTGTTATTTCCTCTGCCCCCAAAGCCTCTGTCTGACTCCCCTCATTGGTCTCCTGAATGTTTCTCTGAACCTGCGTCTCGCTGCTGTCATCTGCCGTCATCTGTGCCGCGCCTTCGGATACTGTCTCTGCCTGAGTTATCGTACTGCAGCCTGCAGCCATAGCAAGTATTCCTGCGGCAGCCATAACAAATAATTCTTTTCTCATCTCTTTGTCCTCACTTTCCGATCTTGTTTTTCTCTCTTATCTTGTAAATCACATAGTCCAGCCGGTCTAAAGACTGCTGTTTCCCATGAATCTCATCCAGCATTTGAAACCGCCACTTTTTCAACAGTCTTAACTGGTTCTCCTCTGTCCGGCTTCCTTCCATCAGCTCTTTCATCTGCCGCAGTTCTCCGACTCCAAGTCCCAGTCTGGCCAGGTCGTCAAGAAGCTGAAGCTGTTCCAGCTCCTCATCACTCCGAAGCTCCTCCGGATTCAAAAGCCCCTGGCTTTCATACCACTCCAGTTCTTTCACTTCTATATGGATTCGGGTTCCTAATTCCTCCAGCGTCAACTGCATCCCTCCATTCTTTTTTGCAAACATTAAGGTTAAAAAAATGAGTGTAAAAAGAATCATCTTCTCTTTACACTCTCATTATAATCGCTGGGATTTTCTATGTCTAATACCTATATTATATGTGTAGACCATGCTTTTTAGGTATGTTTTTCTTAATCTTCTACTCCTCTGCTCTTTGACTTCTCCTGTTTCATGCTAAAAAACATTTTATATGCTCAATAAACATTTCAGTAGCCCGGCTGAATGGCTGCTGCCGTTTCCATGCCAGCACCGTAGTAGCGGAAAGCTCCGGGTACAGAGGCTTAAAACAGATCTTCTCCTTATCCCAAAGGGAATCCACAAGTCCCCTGACCACCATCGCATAGCCAAGCCCTTCCTGTACCATAACCGCCCCATTGGTTGGCAGGTTACTCTTAAAAAGGATATTCAGGTCTTTAAAATATTCACCAAACCAATTGCTGACCTCATTCTGCACATGGGAACGCCTGGCCATAATAACCGGAAGCCTGGCCAGGTCTTTGGCTGTCACAAACTCCTTCCCGGCAAGAGGGTCGTCCGGCCGCATCAGCACTCCCCAGTGTTCCCGGATTTCCAGCCGGATATAATCATATTTATCCATGTCAATGGGCTCTAACAGCAGTCCGACATCAATCAGGCCGGATTCCATCCGTTCCTTCACCTGGTCTGCCGTTGCCGTAAACAGGTCATAGGTTACCCTGGTATGTTTCTTGCTGAACGATTTGAACAGTTCCGAAAGAATACGGACAGCCGCCAGTTCTCCGCAGCCTACAGAGATACACCCCTCCACCATCTCTTCCTGAAAAGCCAGTTCCTTTTCCGTCTTATTAAGCAATTCCAGGATTTCTTCTGCTCTCCGCCGCAGGAGCATTCCCTCATTGGTCAGGGTGATCTTTCTGGTTCCCCGGTGAAACAAACGAATCCCCAGACTTTCCTCCAGCTGAACCAGCTGCCGGCTTAAAGTAGGTTGTGTGATATGCAGCACCTCTGCCGCCCTGGTAATGCTTTCCTCCCGAACTACAGTCAGGAAATAGCGCAAAACACGAATGTCCATTGGAACCTCCCATTATCTGTCTTTCTGCCATAAGTCCGTAGCGCCGCAGCCATCATAAATGCAGGTATGTACGTCCCCTCTACAAAATTGATTATATCTCCATTGCCTTTTGAATGCAACTTAAAGCGTTCAAACTGCGGGGATAATTCCTCCTATTATAACTATTTTTTAGTTTTGTAACGAATGAAAACCGCGCCGGAATCATAGGTCCTGGCCTCAATAAGTTTTAAGGGCGTGGGAATGTTCCGGTCATTGTCCTCTCTGTGAAAAACAGGCGGAAACGAAGCTCTGCCATCAATCCCGGCTCCTATCAAAACAATAATCTCGTCAAGCAAACCCGCGTCAAGAAATGCCGTATTAATTGCGGGTCCCCCGACAATCCCCAATCTCTCAATGCCGAAAGATTCCCTTAACGCCTCAGAGGCGGCAGCCAAATCGATTCCGGTATCTCCGGCCACAATATACGATATGTTCTTCTCATCCAAATAGCTTACATATTCCGGACTCACCTGTTTTGATGTAATCACAATATGGGGTTTCTCATATTAGCTGTCATGTTTCCAGAGCAGCGTGCCCTTAGTATCCACAACAATGGTGTATCCGTTACTGCTGTCTGTTTTCTTAGAAACCGTTTCTCTTCCAAAAGGAACCTTATCTTTTGGTTCAAACTCTCCGGATTCCGACAACTCCAGCCGGGCAGTTGTCTTTCCGCTGACTGCCGACTGCATGCCCAGTTCCTCACGCAAAGGGTAATAATCCTCCACACCTGCAAGCTGCCCCGCCATATTGCAGTCAATTTTTGCTTCAGTTCTTCCCGAATCCACGAATATCTTTCCCCTCCAACAGCGATTATATTAACCACTGCCTCTGTCCGTATATTACTCTTGCAGGCCGATAAAAATAATAACTCTTTTTTCCGCTCTCCTCTTTTTATTCTGCCGTTATATCTAATCCCAGTCCATTGATCCACTCCGCCATCTCTTCTCTGGTAGTGTTTCCCTCTAAACGGGCTCCGTCCAGCCAGACAGCTGTATCCGAACACAGAGCATGGAGATTGGAAGCGCTGGAACCTATGCCGCTGCTTCCGGAGGTACAGAAGGGGATAATGGTCTTCCCGGAAAAATCATAAGTCTCCATAAACGTGCAGATAATCTTCGGAGCCTGGCCCCACCAGATGGGATAACCCAAAAATACAATCTCATATTCCTCCATCCCTTCCACGCTGCCGGAAATCTCCGGACGGGAATCCGGGTTGTTCTGCTCTTCATTGGCCCGGCAGTCGGAATTGCTGTAATTTAAATCTTCCTCCGTATAGGGAGTTTCCGGCACGATCTCATAGATATCCGCCCCCAGGGCGTCTGCCGCATACTCCGCCAGCGGTCTTGTGGTGTTGGTGCAGGAGAAATATGCGACTAAAACTTTGGCTTCCCCATTTTCTCCCGTTCTTTCTCCAGCGTCCTGCCTTTCCCCGGCGCCTTCTTCCTGGCCATTCTCCACTCCTGCCCTCGTTGTCTCCCGGCTTTCTTCCTGCTCTTCGTCCTTCTCTGTTTCCTCAGCCCTTTCCTCTTGGCCGGTTTCGGCCTCTGTTTCCACCGCCCGGGAAGTGGGCGCCGGACCATTGGCATTGCCGCTGCAGGCCCCCAGAACACATACGCTTAATACAGAAAGTAAAATCCCTGTTATTTTCTTCATCAATCCATTCTCCTTCTTTCTCATAGCAAATAGTTTCTTACTTTATGGCTCTTCTTTTTCCTTACTCTTCCGTTTCCCGCTAAACCACAGCCATCCCCATAACTCATAATTCTTGCCCCGTCATCTAAACATACCTTGGCCGCCTCCTTTATCTGCATGATGAATATGCCAGTTATTACGGTAGAGAAAACCTTATTTCTTTCTGTCCCTCTAATGTATCAAACACTGCCGTAATATTCCGCCGTATTCCACTGCAGAAATCGTCAGCGGAAAAGCCGTTTTCTCCTTCTCTTCCAAATAGGGGCTGCCGGTTCCATAGCTGTTATAAAAGGGCCTGCCCCTTACGCCGTCTTTCTCCATCAGACTGGGAACAGGCCCATTTGCTTATCTTTGCTAAATGTATTTGTCTATGGGAGCAGACCAATACTATTCAGCCAGCTTCGCACCGTATCCGCACCAGCTCCGGTCAAATCCCTTCCGCTAAGGATGGAGGCCCCGGCACAGTACCGGTTAATATTGGTCATACTTCCCCGGATTCCGCTTCCGCCGCTGGTGCAGAAAGGAATGACGGTTTTTCCGGCAAAGTCATGGGCGCTCAAAAAGGTATTCACCACCGGAGGCGTTGTATCCCACCAGATGGGATATCCGATAAACACCACATTATAATTCTCAAAGTTTTCCACATCTCCTGTCATAGCAGGCAAAGTCCCCGCACTGATCTCTCTCTGGGCCCTTTGTGTGGTGGCAGAATAGCTGCTGGGATAATCCTCAGCCGGGTAAATCTCAAATAGGGTTCCGCCCATCTGCTGATGGATCAGGTTTGCTGCGCCTTCCGTTGTATTGGTATGGGAGAAATAAACTACTAAAACATTTCTGTCTGCCACTGTATCCGTCACGGGCAAAGCTCCATTCCTAGTCTGTACCACTCCGTTTTCCACCCAGGCACCGTCTCCATTGACATCATAGCCCTCTGTCTTTTTTTATTTCAAACAGCCATAGTAAGCGTCATCCACTGCCTCCAGCCATTCATTGGAAGCCTCTGCGCCGGGAACTTCAACTGCCAGATGAGAAAACCAACTGTCCGGTGCGGCGCCATGCCAGTGCTTCACGCCTGCCGGAATGTTGACCACATCCCCCGGATGAAGCTCCCGCACTTCCTTTTCCCATTCCTGATAATATCCGCATCCGCCTACGCATATAAGAATCTGCCCGCCTCCTGACGATGCGTGATGGATATGCCAGTTATTGCGGCATCCCGGCTCAAAGGTGACATTGAATATCCCCACCTGCTCTGCGCACAGCGGCGCCAGGTAGCTTTGGCCCGTGAAATACCTGGCCAAATTGTCATTAGGATTTCCCACCGGAAACAACATGCGGTTCGCATGGGCTTCTTTCTCGTTTTCTGCCGGGGTATCCTCCGTCCAGACCTCCTTTGCCATCCGGAACGCGGCCCACGCTTTCGGCCATCCTGCATAAAAGGCTCCGTGGGTCAAAATTTCCGCAATTTCTTCTTTTGTGATCCCATTATTTTTTGCCCTCACCAGATGATATTGAAACGAAGAGTCAACCAGCCCCTGAGCCATTAAAGATACCACCGTCACAAGGGATCTGTCTCTTAAAGAAAGTTTTTCCTCTCTGCTCCATACCTCTCCGAACAGCACGTCATCATTTAACTGGGCAAATTTAGGAGCAAACCCTCCAAGCTGATCCCTTCCCGCTGTCTGTTTTACCATTTTTTTCTCCTCCTGCTATATTTTCTGACTGCCTGTTGACCACACATGCTTTGCGTTGGCCGCCGCCATGGTATTTTGAGCCATCACGCCCACAAGGGCATGGGGAACATAGAGTTCCTCCAGATAAGCGGCTTCCTCATCTGAAAGTACCAGATCCACCGCTTTTGCCGCGCCTTCAATATGGTGCAGTTTTGTGGCGCCCACAATGGGGGATGTCACTTTTTTCAGAAGCCACCCAAGGGAAATCTCCGTCATGGATACTCCCCGTCTTTTTGCAAGCTCCGCCACCCGTCCTATGACAGCCCCATCCTGCGCCACAGTCCCGTCATATTTGAATTTTGCATAACTGTCTTCCTCCAGCCGCTTTGAAGTCTCTCCGGGAGCTTTGAACAAACGCCCGCCTGCAAGGGCGCTGTAAGGCGTCATGGCAATATGGTCCTCCGCACACAGTTTTGCCATCTCCCGTTCCTCTTCCCGAAAAATCAGGTTGTAATGCCCCTGAACGGAAATAAATTTTGCAAACCCTTCCTTTTCCGCCAGCGCATTGGCCTTGGCAAGCTGCCATGCGAAACAGTTGGAAATGCCGATATACCGTACTTTCCCCTCCTTGACAATATGGTTGAGCCCCTCCATGACATCATAAAGCGGCGTCTGATAATCCCACATATGGTAAATATATAAATCTACATAATCCATGCCAAGATTGGAAAGGCTTTTGTTTATCATACGCTGAATATGCTGCCGGCCGGTGATTCCCGCTTCAATGTCATCAGGCGTCCTTGGCAGGAATTTCGTCGCCACAATCACATTCTCCCTCTTTGCCAAATCCCGTAACGCCCTGCCCACATACTGCTCGCTGGTTCCGCTCTGGTATCCGATTGCCGTGTCAAAGAAATTGACGCCAAGTTCCAGCCCCCTTTTTATGATCTCACGGGAGTGTTCCTCGTCAATGGTCCATGAATGCTGTCCGTTTGCCCCGTCGCCAAACCCCATGCATCCCATACAAATACGTGATACAGTTAAATCCGAATCGCCTAATTTCGTGTACTCCATATGCTTTGCCTTTCCTTATTTCTGCGCTGCTTTCCGGCATATCATCGTCTTTTACCGCATCTGTTCGGCGTTCAGACAGTATCCTTCTCCCGGCGCCAGCACAACCACTCTCTCCGGATTTATGATCAGGCTCTTTACCACTTCCGGATCTCCATTAAACTCCTTCCACTCCGGAGCGTCTACACTGCCCCAGTGCCATAAAATCAACGGCGTATCCGGATAGGCCGACGCCATTTTCTTCACCCCTTCTAATCCGATGTGCCATCTGCTGTCAGAGATGTCAAAGAGCATGACATCCGGGCGGGGCATATGGAGCTGTTCTTCCATCAGCCTGCTGTCCCCCACAACCCAGATACTGCCATCTGGCGTATCCAGCCAGAACCCACAGAAATCCTCCATTTTAAAATCCCTTGTATGATGTTTGGCGGATTCGTTCTGCCATGCGTGATCCGCCGGCGTCGAGTTACGGAAACGTTCCCTGTTTGAAACGTTTCCCTGATGTCATGCCCTATGCCGTCTATCCCCTGCTCTTCTCTTAAAAGACCGGCAACATAGTGAGGCCCATGGAATTCTTTTGTCTTCCCCGCCAACTTTTTGCATGTAGCTCTGCTGTAATGGTCGTTATCGCAGTGAGTGAGAAGAACTGCATCCACATGGGGTACCACCTCCTCTGTTATAGGTACTTTAATCAGCAGCGGCATATCAAACCCGCTGAGTACCGGATCGATCATGATTGTTGTCCCTCTGCTGTTAATCAGCGCTCCCGCATTCCCCAGCCACCGGATCACCGTTCCGTCTGACGGGGCAAACGCCTCCTTTCCAAAAGGTTTTGTTTCTGGCGCCTTTGCCTGCATTTGTATTACCTCCTCATCAAGTATTATTTTAAAGCCCCCGAAATCCGCAGGGTTTATTAAAACCTTATCCCAAATCTCTCCCATTGCTCTCAATCACTTTTTTATACCAATAAAAACTGTCTTTCCTCTTTCTCTCCAGGGTTCCCTTCCCCTGATTGTCCTTATCCACATACACCAGGCCGTACCGTTTCTCCATCTCCCCGGTTCCGGCGCTTACTAGATCCGTGCAGCCCCAGACAGTATAGCCCATCAGATCCACTCCGTCCTCCACCGCCTCCGCCATCTGCCGGATATGCTCCCTCATATACGCAATCCGGTACTCATCATGGATACTTCCGTCTGGTTCCACCCGATCCTCCGCGCCCAGGCCGTTCTCCACCACCATAAGCGGAATCTGCCACCTGCCGTAAAACTCATTGAGCAGATACCGAAGCCCCTTGGGGTCAATGGTCCAGCCCCACTGGCTCTGCTCCAGGTAAGGATTGGCAGGCCCCCTCATCATATTGCCGGCCGCAATGGGCACACTGGGGTCATTGGTGGCCGTGCTGCTGGAATAATAGCTGAATGTGAAGAAATCCACCGTCCCTTCTCTCAACGTCTCCCGGTCTCCGGGGGCAAAGGGAATCGTAATCCCCTTTGCTCTCCACAGGCGCTTTGCGAAAGCCGGATACTCCCCTCTCACATGGACATCGCCGCAGTAATAATTGGCCAGCTCCATGGTCTGCTGTCCTTTCAGCACATCATCGGGACGGCAGGTATAGGGGTAGGCAATCCGGCTGAGCAGCATGCACCCTACCTGATTCTCCGGGTCCATCTCATGGGCTAATTTCACCGCCCTGGCGCTGGCCATCAGCTGGTGGTGCAGGGCTGTGTAGCGCCTCTGCTCATTGTCCCAGCTCTCGTCAAGGCCGGCAACCACTCCCACGGCCGTGTCCTTCCCCGGCGGAAGGATGCCGCCTCCCATAATATTCCCATAGGCTCCCATCAGCAGAATATTAATCTCATTAAAAGTCAGCCAGTAATGCACAAGCCCCTTGTACTCCGTAAGCAGAACTTTGCAATAGTTCAGGAAAAAGTCAATAAGCCTCCTGTCAGACCACCCTCCGTACTCCTTTGCCAGATAATAGGGAAGCTCATAGTGGCTGATGGTCACTAAAGGCTCTATCCCGTATTTCCTGCATTCCATAAACACATCCCTGTAAAATTCAATTCCCGCCTGATTGGGTTCCTTTTCGTCCCCCCTTGGAAACAGCCTGGTCCAGTTTACGGACATGCGGAAACATCGAAACCCCATCTCACCATAAAGAGCGATATCTTCCTTGTACCGGTGATAAAAATCCACCGCCTCATGGCTGGGATAGTGGTATCCCTCCAAAATGCCGTCCGTAATATGCCTGGGACTGCTCTTGATCCCGCCGGTCATCACGTCTGGAACCGAAAGCCCCTTTCCTCCCTCATGGATTCCTCCCTCAAACTGGTTGGCCGCCGTAGCCCCTCCCCATAAAAAATCTTTCCGAAACGCCATCGTTATACTCCTTCCTTTCTGTCATCCCGAATCTTTCGCAGCTTTATCCTTCCGGTCTTTTCCGTGTGTCCCTTCAAATACCGTCTGAACGTCCGCCCTTAAGCTCATACCGGAGATAGTCCAGCTCCCCCAGGATTTTTTCCTTCTGATGAATCTCATCCAGAATGTGTCTTCTCTGCTTTTTAAGCATCCCAAGCCTCTGTCCCTTTGTTATCTCTCCCTCCTTTTCCATGCGGACAAATATACCGATCTCCTCATCCGGAAACCCCATTTTCCCCAGGGTCATGATCATGCCGATCCGCTCCAGATCCTGGTCATCATAGTCCTTTTCTTTGGTCTGGTTTTCCTCAGAGACCATTCTCACCTGGTCTTCGTAAATCTTCAGGGCAGCCGCTGAAACGTTATACCGTTTTCTGATTTCTTCCGCTGTCATAATTGCCTCTCCTCCCGGAAATCCGTATTCCTCAAATATTCCATAAATTTGCCGGCGGCCGGTGAACATACCTGATGTTTCTTCCACACCACCACAGAGCCTGTTTCCAACGGAGGGTCCAGGGGGACAAAAACCGCGTTTTCATAACCGTTTCCGTGCTGAAAACAAAGCACTGCTCCGCCGAAGTTTTCCGTCATGTGTACCGCATTGTAAAGCAGGTTGTAGGTGCCAAGAATGGTCAGACGGTCAAACAGGTCTCCGAACCAGTTGGACAGTTCATGCTGCACTCTCTCCCGCCTGCTGATAAACAGCGGCATTTCTGCCAGCTCCTCCCTGGTGACTCCCTTCTTCCCTGCCAGCGGGGAGTCCCGGTTCACCATGACTCCCCACCGCTCTTTCCTGGGGATACGGATAAATCCATATTTCCCCACGTCCACAGGTTCCGTTAAAAGCCCGATGTCAACCAGTCCTTTTTCAATCCGGTCTTTGATGTCATCCGCCGTGGAGCTGTGGAGATGAAAGGTAACCAGGGGATATCTTTCATGAAACTCTGCCGCCGCCTTTCCCAGGAAACCCACGCTCCGGGTCTCTCCGCTGCCGATGACGATCTCGCCGGACAGTTCCCCTTCCTCCCTGTGAAACTCCCTCCTGGTTTTGTCTGCCAGGTCCACCAGCTCCTGGGCTCTCCGCTTTAAGAGCAGGCCGTCCTCTGTCAGGGAAATGCGGTGCTTCTCCCGCTCAAACAGCCGCGTCCCCAGCTCCTCCTCCAACTGCATAAGCTGTCTGGAAAGGGTCGGCTGGGTAATGTGCAGAAGCTTAGCCGCTTTTGTGATGTTTTCCTCTCTTGCCACCATCAGATAGTACTCCAGTACGCGAAGCTCCATAGGTTTCCTCCGTTCTCTCCCAAATTCTCTTTTGCCGCCGGTTTTCGCCCCGTAGTTTACTTTTCTGTCTGAATCACCAGGTCTCCCACACGAACCGTTCCCTGTTTCACCAGACGGATCTCCTTGTAATCCCCGCTGTTGGTCAGGAGCACGGCGGTTACGGAAGGATATTTCTCCCCGATTGCCTCAAGGTCAAATTCCATAATAAGCTGTCCTGCGGCGACCTGGTCTCCCACGGTAACCTTAGGGTCGAATCCCTGGCCTTTTAATTCCACCGTATCCAGTCCCACATGGATCATCACCTCTATGCCGTTGTCCCCTTTCAGCCCAATGGCATGCTTTGTCTCCGCCACCAGGATCACCGTGCCGTCAAAGGGCGCGCAGACCCTGCCCTCCCCAGGGCGGATACCGCAGCCCTGCCCCAGCACTCCTGCGGAAAAGACTCCGTCCCCGATTTCCCCAAGGGGAATCACCTCCCCGTTCATGGGCGCCAAAAGTCCGGCCTCTTTGCTGTTTCCGGCTGTTTCATCCGCTGCTGCCCTGTCTGCGTTTTTGTTCGTTCCGTCCTTCGTTCCATCCTTTATGTCTTCCATCCTGGTTTCCCTGTTCGCTGTTCTGTCCTTTTTCTCAGCACTGTTTCTCTGCGCCTTACTTCCCTCCGCCGGAGCCGTCTCATATTTCAAAGACAAGATGTAGGTCAAAATCCCGGTAACCGCACCGGAGATTGCCAGGGCGATGATAATATTAATCAAGTAAGTCATCGTGTCATCGCCTATGTAAAGCAGCACCGCCGGAAGCCCGGAAGACCCTGTGGCAAACCGGTGCGTATGAGTGAGTCCTGCGTACAGGCCGCCGCACCCGCCGCCGATCATAGCTGCCACCAGCGGATACTTTTTCGGAAGATTAACGCCATACAGCGCAGGCTCCGTAATACCCATAAGAGCCGTCACGCTGGAAGAGCCTGCCAGCTGCTTCATCTTTGCGTCTCTTGTGCGGAATGCCACCACCATGCAGGCCACCCCCTGGGCAATATTGGAACATACACATCCCGGTCCGAAAATACTGTCATAACCCAGATCCGCCATCTGCATAACCCCCAGAGGAGCCACGCCGTTGTGAAGCCCAAACATAACCATGACCGGCAAAAAACCGCCGATGAGAAGTGCCGGAGCCCAGCTGGCATTGACGCTTAAGTAATTGAAAAACACCCCCAAACCATCTCCCACGATACTTCCTATGGGCCCCAGCACCGACAAAGCCAGGGTTCCCATAACCAGGAATGTCAGCATAGGCACAAACACCAGCTTCACTGCCCTGGGGATCACCTTATCCAGCCATTTTTCCACATAAGCCTGCGCCAGCACCACCAGAATAATCGGAATCACACTGGACGTATAGGAAGTCAGAGTAAAGGGAATCACACCAAAGAACCGCACCGGCTCCCCCGCTGTCACCAATGCCCCCCAGTTGGGATGAAGCATAATGGCTGCTATCCCTGCTGCCAATATGGGATTGCATTTCAGCTTCTGGGCCTCTGACACTGCCAGAAGCATAGGCAGAAAATAAAACACGCCGTCAGCAAAAAAATTCAGGATATAATAAGTCTGGGAGGTATTGGAAATCACATTTCCCACCACCAAAAGGGCCAGCAGCGCCTTCACCATGCCTGCGCCGGACAGGGCCGGGACAATGGGCTGAAAGGTTCCCGACACAAAGTCAATGACTGTCTCCGCCAGGTTCCTCCTTGTTTTTGTCTGAACATCCGCCCCGCCTGTCTTTGGCATCACCAGTTTTTCAATCTCCTCAAACACTTCTTTTACATGGGTTCCGATGACCACCTGAAACACGCCTCCGCTAATCAGTACCTTGGCCACTCCTTCCATGGCGTTCAGGCTCCTCTGGTCTGCTATGTTCTCATCCTTTAGCTGAAAACGCAGTCTGGTCTGACAATGGTAAACATTTAAAACATTTTCTTCGCCGCCTACCTTTTCCAATATATCCCAGGCCAGCTTTTCATACATTTTGCTCATGATTTTTCCTCCATTGTATCGGCATGCGCCCCTTGGGTCCGCCTGCCAGGTTGCCGGAATGATTCCTTCCGTTTTTATTCAGAAAGCGCTCTCTTGGATAACTCTATCGTACTAAATTATGGGCAAAAAGTATAATGCTCTTTTTCTCTGTCATGAAATGCCTTTCAAGCATGATTTTTAGAACGGTCCCCGCTTCCCCATTGGATTCCTCATATTGATTCCTCACAGCAAGATACCCTCAGCAGACAAGAAAGCCCATGCCCTTTGTCCGCTGAGGGTATCCTTAACGATTCTCACCAGGCAGAAACCTTGTGAGTGATCAGAAACTTCCCATCCCGCAGTTCTTCTATCTCTATTTCCATCTCGCAGGAAGATACTCCCAACTGGATCATGGCATTCTCCATGTACGCCTCTTTGTAGCGCTCCTCCTCATAGGCCCGGCGCCATTCCTCCAGCAGCTGTTCCTCCTCTATTACGTTATAAAACGTATAGCTTCCCCTGCCATTTTGTAATAACTGGTCATAGCAATCCCTGTAATAACTGTCCATGTCCCTAAGAATCTGATCCTCTGCCATCCCTAAATCTGCAATACTCCTCAAACTGCTGTCTTCCGAATTTTGTTCCAGATTGCGGTAGACAGAACCATTGCAGGGCGGCAGATAGACGGATAAGTCCTGCCTCATATGGCTGTCTGCGTAATCCATGTCTGTCTTGTTAAAGTAATCATAACGTCCCCCGTCTGAATCATCCCATGTGACATCCACATTATAGTACCCGTCATCCAATGCAACGATGTTCCATGCATGAGCTTCCCCTGCATAACCGGTACAATAGTAGCAGGGAATACCCAGCTGCTGCAAAAGATACTGAAAAGCCCTTGCATATCCGGCGCATACGGTCCGCCCGTTTACCAGCGCGCTGTATGCGCTTTGGTTCATCTCCGCACCTGAATCATAAGAAACCCGTTCTGTCAATTTGTCGTGGACAAATTTCTCTTTCTCATAATCGCCGGACAAATTCCGGGCTTCTGAAATAATTTGGCTGGCATTCTCCTGAAAAACAGCCTTTGCCTCATCTATGTTCTGTGCAGCGCGGTTAAATTCCAGATGAATCTCCACACACCTTCCATCCCTTAAGTATTTGCACGAATACGCCGTTTCCAGCCAAAACAGTTCCGGGTGGTCATTATAAACTGCCAAAAACACATTCTTCAGCTGGCCTGACGTGATTGGCTCCGCCGGCATAAACACGGCATATTGTTCATTGGCATTGGCATAAATCTGACGGTAAATATGTTTTCCTCTGTCATCCAACATGGCATAATAAGGATAGCTGACACCGTCAAAATCCAGTCCATCACCCGTATATCCTGCGTCAATCTGATCTTGGAGTTCCTCTGCAGCCTCATCATCGATCTGTTCCTTGTTTTCCTGTATCTGCCGATATCCGTTTCTGCCCGATACGTTCTCCGGCACGACGATTTCAGACTGGTTTGGCAAAATATAATCGGACACGGCCGATTCCGCTATGACATCATTTTCCAGAGGCTCCTTTTCATCCGTCCCATATTCCTCTGCCTCCGGTCCGGTTTCTTCCCCTTCTGTCTTTTCTACCCTTTCTGCGCTTTCATCCGTATGACTGGCCGTTTCGTCCCACAGGCCCTGGTTCCCTGTTACGGTTTCAGCGTTTTTCTGCCCTGGATCTAAAACTGTCTCTATCTGATCCATAATATCCGGTCTGAATATGTATACTCCGCTTAATATACTGGAAATGGCAAACACCACAGCCGTAAAGCATATCAGCTTTTTTAAAAATCTCATTCCTTTTCATCCATTCCTTCACAGTTTTAATACTTTGTTATTATGGCATAAACAAATAACAGAAACCTAACAAAAGGATTAAAAATTTCTTAAAAGCAATTCCGAAAAAATCTGTATCCGTACCAGCAATACCGATATAAAAAAGCGGCTGAATGGCTTGGTCCTTATCATTCAATATAACTGTAAGCCAGACCCATACAGCAATGCGCTATTCCTGTTCTGCGGCAGGCGGGCAGACCGGATCAAAGCAGTCCGCTATGAAAGAAACAGCTTCCCTTGGCTGTTGGAGGGACTGCATCCGGATCAGCCAAAAGCTGTTTAAAAATGATTTCCTGGCACAATGCCAGTGATATACAGAAATTTTTCAAAAATACTGGGAAACCGACACTCTCATGGTATCATATATCTATTGAAACGAAAGGATTAATGGTTATTGTTATATCCACTATATTATTTGACACTTACATATGGTTTTACGCCTGCCTATGATTATTACAAAAATTGAGTATATCATAAGAATTTTATATTTGTTTGCAAATTAAAAAGCACATATACAATGACTTATAGCAGCCATGTATATATGCTTTTTTTAATTCACCAAGTAATTTTACTTAACTTTTATAAGCTTCTATTACATGCGGTTTTAGTAAATAATTGAATCTTTTCTAAAAATAACGATAATCGTTAATTATTTACCCATAACTGATTTGCCAGCTGTACGGCCAGATGTCATAGCTTCAAGCAAACCAGCAACTGTACGTCCGCCAGTAACCTCACCGGCAGCGTATAATCCAGGAATTGCATTGCCGTCAGTACCAATGACTTCAGTACTTATATTAACCTTTAAGCCGCCTTTCGTAATGTGAGCGGAAGGAGTTCTTGCTCCGGCATAGAAAGGAGCTTCAAAGATACCAGGGTTACCATTAGGGTTAATAAAGTCGCCGCCAAAAGAAGCACGATTGAATTCCGGGTCAGAACCTGTCTTAACAGCTTCGTTGAATTTTTCGATGGTTTCAACGAAAGCCGCAGAATCAACACCGAGCAATTCGGCTAATTCTTCTAAAGTATCAGCTTTCACAACGATACCTGCATCTATTAAATCCTGAATATTTTGTCCGCCATAAGTGGTACCATCTTCGCCGACACCGGCATTGTTTTTATCACATACCATATAGAAAATTCCGTCTGTCTGAGCTAAAGCGGCATTTGAAAGCGTATCTCTGTCAGAAAGTTCATTTACAAATCGCTTGCCTTCTTTATTAACATACAAGTTTGTACCTGTACCGATGAACGGATATGCATCACCGGTTTTTGGATCGCAAGTTGGTACTAACTGTAAATGTCCCATGTCAACAACATCAGCGCCCACTTCTAATGCCATTTTAATTCCGTCACCAACCATAGCCGGATCATTGTCGGTTTGTAATTTTGAAACGTCAGCCCATCTTCCGTCAGAATATTCAATTAACATCTCTTTATTGGCTGAGAAACCGCCGGTAGCTAAAACGACACCCTTATTAGCGTTTAATGTATATTCGGTTCCGTCAGAAGCAGTGCCTTTAACACCTACAACTTTACCGTCAGCAGTAAGTAATTCATTTGCTCTAACTTCTTTAATGATCTCTACATTGTAATTCTTCTCTTCGATTGCATCTGTAAATACTGAAATGAATCCATCTCCGCCATGTGCTGAAACGGAGGAGAACCATCTGGGCCATGTATCACCTAATAATAAACTGGGTGAATCCGTCCAGTCAAATCCCAGTTCACTTAACCATTCTTTCGTTGGTTTAGATTTAGATACTAAATCATATAATAATTCCGGATCAGCAGCCTGACTGAATCTGAAGAAGTATTGTAATGCCATGTATTCTAATGAATCATAAACCTGAGTTTTACCTTCGGCTTTATAAGCTTCAATATCTTCAGCTACTTTCTTCTGCCAGCTCTTAACTACTTCATTGTCAGTTTCTCTGGCAATCAAGCCTTCGATTTCAGCCATCTGACCATCTGTCATTTCATGAATTGCGATGGCCTCCGGGTCGCAGGAAGCATAACCGCCGCCTGTACGAACCGTATTACCACCGATATAAGCGTTCTTTTCAATAACAATTACGGATGCGCCTTCTTCAGCAGCAGATGTAGCAGCCGCTAAACCAGCTCCGCCGGCTCCAACTACGATAACGTCGGTTTCTTTTACAACTGCCTCCCCTGCAGCTTCGTTATCGGCAACTTCTACTTTCTTTAGCGCTTCGGCATCTCCGCCGGCTTGGTTTACCGCATCAGCAACCGCATTAAGAATTGCATTACTTGTGTTAGTTGCACCTGTAATAGCATCAATGTTCAATGATTGATTTGCTATAATCAATTCCGGAATTTTTGCGATAGGAGCATCCGAAATACCTGGTGTCTCACCATGCTCTTTTACTTCGATCGATTTGATGACATCAGCATCAAAAGTAACTTCTACAGTTACATCACCATTATTTCCTTTGGCTGTAGCGGTATAAGTACCCGCAGTGTATGTTCCGCCACCAGTTTCTTCTCCATCGTTCCCTTCAGCCGCAGTCGTATCAGTAGCAGTTGTAGCAGCCGTAGTATCTGTACCTGCTGTTCCACTGGTACTTTCTTCTTTTTGGCCACAGGCTGCCAGGCTAACGGACATCATTGCAGTTAAGCCAAATAATAAAATTTTTCTTCCTGCGCTTTTCATAATTCCCTCCTAAATTATAGTTTTAGCGTATCGAATCTCTCATTTTTTCATTATAGTTACTATAAACGAATTGCTTATAAAAACTATAAAGAATAAGCACCATGAGAATGAACCATACAATTTGTTTGAATATTCCCATAAAATATTCTAATTAGATTATATCAAATATTAAAATATTGCCAATTTGTTATTCTTCGTTGTTTGTGTCAAGTAATCGTTGGTACTTTTTCACATACAATCTGCCGTCTGTATGCATACCCGGGTATTAAATTCCCCGCAGCTGGCTGTGGGGTAAGCTGTTTTATTCTTTATCAAATTCTTCCGAAACATTTTTAAGCAGAGAAATAATCTCCAGATGCTGAGGACATACTCCCTCGCACTGGCCGCACCCGATGCAGGCTGATGCCGTTCCGTGTCCGTCCCTTGTGTGATTTTTATACCAGGTCTCGTACCTACGGCTGGGGCCGTAGGTCTTGATACTGTTATACGCCGTAAACAGATCAGGAATCTGGATACTCATAGGACAGCCCGGCACACAATACCTACCCCCTGTGCAGGGAATGGTGGGAAAGGACAGCACCTGTGAGGTCACTTCTTTTACCAGGCCATATTCCTCCTGATTCATGGGAGCAAACTAATTCGGAACCTCTATTATTTTCTCAATTTTATAAAGCAGTTTACGAAAGTCAATCAAAATCGGAATTTCAAACGGATATAATTCCGGTTCATCTATTGGAAGTTTTATCTTAAGAAGCATTGTATGTATATCTTCAAGCTCCTTTAATGGTAAATCTTTACGTTCTATATAATAAGAAACCTTTTGTGTCAAATCCGTAAGACCAGCAATATTACCATATCGAATATCACCAATTTCATCAACATATTGATCCGTTCTTGGCAAAGAGTTCTGCCAACTACTCATCTGTTTTTGGCCTTCTAATTCAGCATTAATTTTAGCTAACATCTGAGCAGTATCCCATCTGTTTTGCGAACTTTTTGATGGAATGTTGGATTTATGCGGGGTTGAGAGGGGTTCTGTTTTGAGTTTACCAGTTTTCGAGATGGTAAAGAATTTTTGCCTCTTATTTTCTTCCCTAAATCCAATGGTTTTAAAAATTGGTAAATCCGTTTTGAAAGTTGGTAAAACTGCTTTTCTGCTATATACAGAAGAAACAAGCGAAGTTTTCCCCTTTTACTTCCCCTAACTATCCAACATCATTCCTCAAGAACTTTAAACTGCTTCATGCAGTATGTTTCAGTCAATTTTATAAATTCATCTGCTACGGCAACCTGCCTTTCAGATTCTTCCCGACTGGCAATATAAAAATCATCATAGTCACTCGCATGACGAATTTCTTCAGCCTCACCGATTTTTCTCCCTATCTCTCTGGGAAAAATCTCATTTTTAACATAGTCCTTATTAAAATTTGCGATAGCATCTTTATGGTGTTTATAAGATTTTTCGCTCAACGCATGAATCGCATTGATTGCATGAAAAATAGCATAGTAAGCTCGATTATTTGCTCCCTTATATTCCTCTGCCGCCAATAATATTCTTGCTGATTTCAAATCAGCTTTAGCGGTCTGGAGCCGATAAAGCACAAGGTCTTTTCTCGTTCCAATATCTTTTTTAGGACGCTCCATATAAAACCACCCCTTCTTTATTAATATTTGCATAAAACGGATAATTAACTATCCATTTTCTAAAATGATCCTCACTCTTGGCAATAGGCTTTATATCCAAGTCATTATCCAGATTAAAATCAAAGGTCATATAGGAAAGCTGCTGGCTGTACACCTTTAAGTCCATATCAGACATATCAAGCAATATCATAATATCTATGTCTGAGTCTGCTTTGAAATCGCCTCTGGCATAAGAGCCATACAAAATTATCTTGCGTAAATGCGTACCATATATCTTTTTGATTTCTGCAATATACTGTTCTATCACTCTTTTCATTGACTGTGGCATAGCCATACCTCCTGCCGATTGCAATCAGTTGCTTTAATCATATATACTATCAGTATGTCCTATATTCTAATTTATTGCTTCTCTGTGTCAATATATTTTCACTCTGTTTTACAAACTAGTAAATGGCATTTATTTCAAATACATCCTTTCAGATAAATACTCTTCAAATTTCAAAATCATAAGGTCAAAAATTTCTTGTAACATGCTAATCTTATCCGAAATATTCACATACTCCACAGTTATCCCATTTTCACCATGTGCTATTCTATTTCTTTGATTAACCAATTGATTGATTTCTCCTTGATACTTTGTCAAACAATTCTCCATTCCAAATTTCCCCAAAATTACAACCAATTGTTTATAATTCAAATTAGATTTAGCAGTAAGCAATGCTGGATCTATATATAATGCTCTATCATAGTTTTCTGTAAACTTTTGAGCGAACTGGCAGGTTTGCTCAAAACTTTGCTTACCTGCAAGGGGCTTTAATATGTCTTGTAAAGAAAATGCATACAATTCATTACGAACTAGTTTTTTATCCAAATGCAAATCATTTAAAAACGAAATAAGTTGCTTAAAACTTTCAACAATAAAACCTTCCCAATGAGCATATATGTATGGAATACACATTCTATAATATTGATTTTTAACTTTTGGGGGATAAGTATTCAACGCTAAAATTCCAACTTTTTTCAAATCTTCCAGTTCTCTCATACGCCATTCTCTACTAGCTATTATTTCATTAGTAAGTGGATGCATTTTTATGCCTCCAATATTCCTAACAAAATCTGTTTTGCAATTTTAACTTTGTTTGTTATGCTCGTAGGATTACTGCTAGCTGAACCAACATATCTTGTAAATTCTTTTCTTTCCTTTAACTCCGCAATTCTTTTTCCTAATTCATCGATATTTATTTGTGATAGATTTGCACTTTCTTCTGATAAGCTTAACATTATTGCATCATACATACTTGTCGTAAAATATCTTCTTCCAAGCTTAAAAATATATTTCTCTTTTAACCCTTTAAGAACATTCATAATATTTTCAAACAGTTGTCTATCACTATTAACTATACTTTCATTAAACTCCCTACACTGGCTTTCTAAATAATCGTCCATATAATCCTGTATATTAGCTTGAGCATATCTAGTTCCTTGGTTCTTCAAAGTCAAGTATCTCAACACTAATTCTTCATAATACATCATCTCTTCATTTAATGTACTAATATTTACTATTTCTCTAAAAATCTCATTATTAGATAACTCTGCCACAAAATTACTATATCTACTATCCAAACCTCTAAAAATACAATTTCGTATTTCTTGTCTTGACAAACCTTCTCCACCTGTATTTAATCTCTTAAAAAGTTCATACCGCATTTTGAATTCACTTTCTTTAAGGATTATTTCCACTCTACATGGTGTACGTTTTATTTGAAGTTTATACTCTAATGGCAGAGTATCTATAGTAATGCCTTTTAGCCCCTTTATTAAACTCCCCTCAACTAATTCTAGCCCATTTTTAGGATATGGATCTCCATTTTCATCTTTAAGTTCATTAAAAAATGCCAAAACTGTGGAAACTCTTTGAAGACCGTCAATTAATTCCCATTTACCATCTGGATTAGTTGCCACAAATATTGAGGGAAAAGGAATTCCCAATAATATTGATTCAATAAAATCAGACTGCCTCTGCTCATCCCACCTGAATGCCCTTTGATATTCTGGAGATATTATTATTTCCTTATCTTTATACATATTGATTATTTCTCCAAAAGACATATCCATTCTTTCAGATTTTATCTCTTGACGATACTTTTGAATTTCATCGCTAATATCCATATAAACTTTCCTCCTTTTACCACTTATATTTCCCTATATAAAAATATCTTTTATTGATATAATATATTAGCAGTAGCATCTTCTTATATTCCAATTAAATGAGTTTTTATATTATACCCTCTAATCATTTTTTTCAAAACCGAATTTTTCGGCTTCCAATTTTAGCAAATGATGGTGTTCTTCCAACTTTAATTTTTCCTGTCAGTGTCAGTTATCCAAATCCGTTTTCTTATTATTTTCATTCCCCATTTCTTCCGGTTCCATCGCCCTCCCAATTTTCCCAGCTTCTTCCTGATATTTGCTCTCCGACACATGGGTATAGATATCAATGGTTGTGCTGTAATGCTGGTGCCCCATAATGCTCTGCGCCACTTTGGGGGCTGCATCCCTGCCTCAAAGCAGTGGCTGCAAAAAGTATGCCGGATCGTATGTGGATACATGAGTCACAAGTACAGATAGCATTCCGCAAAATCTATCCTTTCAACATCCCTGCATACTTAACCTTTTCCTCTTTTGGTACCTTCAATGCCTCCATTGCCTGCTCTGCCGTCAGCTTCAAAGTCTCCATCAAATTCCGGATCGCATTTAATGTTGTTGTTTCTATACCTCGCTCTAGGCCAATCGCAATTCCTCTCTCCTCTACCCCTTTACTCAGATTACACATAACTACTGCTTTCTCGCTTTCCAATTAGCTCTTCAACATCCCTGTATACTTAACCTTTTCCTCTTCCGGTACCTTCAACGCCTCCATCGCCTGCTCTGCTGTCAGCTTCAAAGTCTCCATCAAATTCCGGATCGCATTTAATGTTGCTGCCTCCAAACCACGTTCCATACCACGTTCCATACCACGCTCCAAGCCAATTGCAATTCCTCTTTCCTCTACCCCTTTACTCAGGTTACACATAGCCGACACCTCACTCTCTAATGTCTTTGTCATCGCAATATCAAAATCTTCCTGCAGGATTTTCTTCTTCTCTTCCGCCTCTTTTTCTGAAGACAAAAGCACATCCAGCAGTTTTAATATCCCTGTATAATTATTATCTCCTGCATGACCCAGGCAGATCATGACCACAGTTAACAGATCATAATTTTCTTTCTGTTCTAACACCTGGCCTACCAGATTTTCTTCCTGAACACAGTATCTGGTGATCGTATTCTCTCTCTTCTTTGGCGGATTGGGACATATCCATATGGAATATACCTTCCTTATCTTCTCATAATGGGTTTCCGTAAATTCCGAACCGTACTGGGAAGAGATCATCCGGCTGCAATAATACAACGCTCTCTTAATGATCGGATATCCTGGATAAAAATCATTTTGCGCTTCTACGTTGATGATCAGGCGGATCGTCTCTCCGGTTCCCGGAACGGTTGCCAGAAAACGGATATCATAAGTGATCGTTCCTTCCTGTATCGTACTGTCCTCGTTCTTCGCTCCCCGGATCTGTTCACTGCCCTCATATCCATCTTCATCCGGATTGACAGCTGCTTCTGCAATCTGAGGGATTCCCTCTATATATCTTTCCGCTATCTCCTTGATACTATGGGCCTTATACTCTTCCATACAGCTTTTCATGATCCACGCCAGAATGACCTTATTGGCCAGGAGCCGTTTACATGCTGCATCATAAGCGGCCTTTTCACCTGCCGCTGTAATATTTTTTGCCAGTATATTCTCAATCTCCATAAAACAGGCTCCTTTCTGCTATCCCTATTTTAACATATGTATCTCTGATAAGCTATATTTTTCAATAAAACAGCTCATAAAAGAAAAAGGGAGACGGTTTCCCGTATAGTCCACCTGTCAGCATTTACGTTTCCACCCTTCTTCTTTTGCTGTTACATCCAATCATAGCTTATTACAGATTATTATTTTCTTAAATTATATGCAGTCAGCCCCCGAAAATCAATACATCCCCCTTAACCGAATGTCTGCATCATTCCAGGATCTGTGGTCTCCTCTGGTTCTTCCCCACTGCTACTTTCTTCCAGTTCCATCGCCCTCCCAAATTTCCCAACTTCTTCTTGATATTTGCTCTCCGACACATGGGTATAGATATCAATGGTTGTGCTGTAATGCTGATGCCCCATAATACTCTGCACCACTTTGGGCTGCATCCCTGCTTCAAAGCAGCGGCTGCAAAAAGTATGCCGGATCGCATGTGGATACATATCTTCAAAATAATGAGGCTCCCTCTGCTCCTGTACCGACTCAAACGCCTCCTGCTCATTGATCTCCTTCACCACTTTTTTGATTTCCTTTTCCGCATGATAACGGAGCACCGGACTTCCCATGGTGGTGACAAATACCAGATCCGCATATTCACCAGTTGCCCTAAAACGGTTTCCCAGCGCTTTTTTCAGGCAGTCGGTCTTTGCTTTCTGCTGCAGGAGCATTTCTTCTGCCTCCCCAAAAAATGGAATCTTCCTGTAGGAATTATGGGTCTTGGGAGACAGGAGGCGCAGCATCTTTTTTCCATATTCGTACTGGCAGGAAAGGGATCGATTGATACGGAGACATTTTTCATTAAAATCTACATCTTTCCACATCAGGCCTCCTACCTCTCCGATCCTCATCCCTGTCAGAAACATCAAATAAAACATTTCCTTATACCAGCTATGCTCTACCGTCTTTAAAAATGTATTCTGTTCCTCCCTGGACAGAAAGCGGCGTGTCACCTGCCTGTTTTCCCAAGGAACACTGATCTCAAAGCAGGGATTGATCGAAAGGATCTGGTTATTCCTGGCAGATTCCATACATTCCCGCATTCTTCCAAGCGCCTCCCGCATGGACGAAACCGCCCGTCCATCGCTGCTCATTTGGTTAATGACACTCTGAATGTCAATATTGGTGATATCACACAGCTTTCTTTCTCCCAGATATTTGCCGAATGAACCGTAAAATTTATTTTTCATGGGATAAACACTGGTTTCTTTAACTACCGGAAGCTTATATGTCTGAAACCATTCTTCAAACCATTCATTCAGTGTTATATGTTTCCTTCTAAAATCAATGCTGTTCTGTACCTCTTCCTTTAATTCCTGAAATTCTTTTTTCAGTTCCCGCAGATTGAATCCATAGATGCTGACATCACTTCCATTTATCTTTGTTCTGGCCTCATATCTTCCATCCTTTCGCTGATACAGACCCTTTCCCAGTTCTCTTCCCTTTAAATCTTTTCCCATTTTTGCACCCGCTCCATATAAACGCAGTTGACTTTACATCGTCATCTGCATTCCCATGCTGGATTCTTCCCTTTTTATTCTTCTATGAATTGTCCGCTTTTTCTCCACCTTATTGCCGCTGTTATGAGCGATCCACTTATCCAACTGAATTTTATTGGCATATACACGATTCCCAATTCGTACTGTAAAATTATTGTTTGTTTTTGTCAAAAGCTCTCTTGCCTTGGTCTCTCCTATCCCTAAATATGCACATACCTCTTTTACACTCAATAATGCCTTATCTACCTCTATTTTCTCCATATCCTTCTCCTTATCTGTCTTACATTAAGTTTCTTTTTAACTACTTTTAAAATTAATGCTTCATACCTGTCATCCCCTGGGATATATACTGATTTCTTCCTGATCCATCCTACCTTTAGGAAGCAGTTTTTCACATCATCTGAAAGTCATTCCCTCTCATGTGCCGTCTGTCCCCTGGAGCCTTCAGAAGTTCCGGTTTCTGAGCTAAGGATATCCATCCATAGTTCGTTTTCCTCATCCCCGCAGCGTCAAACCGGTTCATGCCGTATTCAGCAAAATCAAAATTCCGGAAAGCCGGGTCCGAGCAGTCCACCCCCAGATCCTCCAAGCATTTCCTGCCATAGTGTTCATAGCTGATCTGGCTGGGATCAAACACATAACAGTCCAGCCGCTCTGTCAGCAGCAGCGCCTCCTCTATATTTTTCCAGTTCTCAAACTGCAGCACGGCCTTATATTTTATCAGCTCTTTCTGTGGCATCTGCTGCAGCCTTTCAGCCAGTTCATTTAGCATCTCTACATCATCATAAAACTGGATCTTCTTTTCCAGGATGGGGACTGCGCTGCGGACCTCCCAGATCCTGCACTGTTCCAGGCTTTCCGCATGAAGAGAAGCACATGCAGAAGCCATTCCCTCTGTGCTGCAGGGAAGAGAGAGCCAAACCTTTCCATGTTCCGAGTGCTTCCGGTTTTCAAGCCTGACGGACAGAATTTCATCCGACCCTGTTTCCTGCTCCGGCAGGTTCTGGCCATTATAGATTTCCTGCCAGCCCTCCTTTACTCGGTAACAGTAGCCTTCTTTCGTAAAGACACCCTTTTCTGTTTCCCGCAGACAGGATCCTACTTTTTCCTTATCCAAAAACGCCAGGACCTCATCCGGCAGCCCCTGTAACATTTGTACAGATCCCCCATTCACTGCGCTCTCTCCCAGATCCGTATCACTCACGATCCATGGCAGAAATCCGAAATATTCCAGGTTGCCGGCAACATTGATCAGATCCTTTACCGATCACTCCCGGCCCCCGCGCTCAGACTCCACACAGTCAATCACTCCCTCATACCAGGGAATGCTCTCCCTGCCTATCTGATTGATCTTACCTGCCAGAACATTCACCTCCTGAATATCTGCTTCCATCCGTGATAACCGTTCCGCCAGAAATTTCGGCCATCCATCAAGCCTGGTCAGACGGCAGGATCCACCTTCCGGCACTCTCACCTGTTCCATGGCATCCTGGAGCGCTGCCCTGGTCGCCGGCATCCAAAGGGTTGCCCCATAATATTCCGGATATTTTTCATACTCTCTTGCCAAAATCGTCACCCACATCTGCATTCCTCCTAGTATAATAATGATGTAGTCAAGAATGACTACTGGTTAATAGTTACAAAATCCAATCTAATAAATCTATACAGATATAACGGAAGGAGGACTTCCCCCCTCCATCAGAAGTTATAGGACAACATTATTTACTGTGTCTGAGGTTTCCTTAATGCACCAGACAAAATATAGAGGTATAATCACTGAAGGCAGGAGTATTGACGTTTCCTCCTTGGGTACCAGCCTTTCGGCTGGTGAAACCTCTTAAATAGTCTGTCAATCCATTCGGTGGTGATTTATGTTTTGGCTGGTTGGGAAGCCCCGGGCTATACCTGTATAAGCCGCTAGGTTGTGTATCCACCTTCTGGAAATGGATACCTGCCGGAAAGGATAAATCGATGCACTCTCAAAAAGTACTCAAGATGCTCCAATGCATCCCCTACCTCTCAGTCGGGCTTGATGTCGGCGCAGATTTCACATGGATGTCCATCATGCTCCCCAATGGCATTCTCACTGGAAAACCTTTTAAGATCATTCACTCGGTTCCCGAGTCCCGTGAGCTTGCCGTCACAAAAATAAAGGAAGCGCAAGAGACGTATTCTCTCGAAAGCCGATGCTTCCTTGAGTCCACCGGGATCTACCACATCCCGCTCCTGTGCTTCCTTCGTGATAAGGGTTTTGACTGCTCCGTCATTAATCCTATCATTACTAAGAATAGCACAAATATGAACGTCAGGAAACTGCATAATGATAAATTTGATTCAAAAAAGCTGCTAAAGTCGGCCTGGATGCCTCTCTTAAGACTTCCATTGTCCCGGATGACACTATCATCGGCCTGCGCAATCTCGTGCGTGACTACTTTTATTTCAAAGATCTCCAGTCCGCCATCGTGCTGAAGCTTCATGCGGAACTCAAAGTGTCCTTCCCCGCATACCTGAAGGTGTTCAGCAAAATCACAACGCAGACTTCCTTAAAGCTTCTGGAAACTTACCCCCTTGCAGCGGATATGCTTGCCGCCCCAAAAGACGAGCTTGTGAAAACCATCCGCAGCACGGCACGCTTTGGGGAGACGTATGCCCTTGCCAAATATGATGCCATATGCACCGCCGCAAAGGATGCCGCTGTTTTCGGACGTTCACTTCCAAGCGGCGCACTCCGGATCCGGCTGTATATCAAAACCTGCCGGGAATACCAGGAGTATCTGGACAGCATACTCAAAGAACTGCATAAGGCTGTTAATACGCTGGAAGGGACACCCGTCTATGACCGTATCCTCCTTCTCCAGTCTCTGCGGGGCGTTGGTTTCCTCAGCTCAGTTGTCCTGATTGCTGAAATGGGTTCCTTTGACCTGTTTTCCTCCCCAAAGAAGCTTTATGCCTACTTCGGTTTGGATCCTGCCGTAAAGCAGTCCGGCAAGTTCAACGGTGATAAAGTCCACATGTCCAAGAGAGGTTCCAGCCTTGCCAGACGTATCCTGCATATGGCAGCGCTCAATAACCTTAAGGTGGAGCAAATCATTCACATGGAAGGCACCTTTGAGGAATACCTCAGTGACTTTCTTTCCCTCTTTGACCTCCATGTTCTGGGCGATTGTGAAACCTCCCTTGGAGCAGTTAGAAAT